>JAYRWF010000038.1:0-4534 GCA_041918195.1 Anaerolineales bacterium | reverse complement strand
GGAACGCACAATTTGGATTCGTGTTTCCACCTGGGGTAAGCTGGCGGAAAATTGCAACCAGTACCTCAAGAAGGGTTGGAAAGTATTGGTTGAGGGGCGCCTGGTGCCCGATTCCAGCACCGGTGGGCCGCGCATCTGGACCCGCCAGGATGGTACCCCGGCGGCTTCGTTTGAGGTTTCCGCCTCCACCGTGCGCTTCCTTTCCAGCGCGCGTGAGAGCGAGGAGGGCGGTTATTCCTCAGGGGATTTTGGCCCAACCAACATGATGAATGAGAATGACGACCACATCCCGTTCTAGGCAGGTAATGAACCCAGCCCAAAGGACTGGAGCCTAAAATCAGACCTCTTCATACCAGGAATACCGGAAATGCATCCCTGGTATGAAGAGAGTTCTTTATTGAGACAGGAGGACATCGCATGACAAACCAGCCTCCCCGGCCAGCCGCGCCTCAACCGCTGCCGTTTGAAATCCCTGCTAACCTGGAAATTGAATACGTCAACCTGGTGCGGATTGCCCATTCGCCATCTGAAATCATCCTGGACATGGCCCGGCTGCTGCCAGCAATGCCCGCCGCCAGGGTCAGCTCGCGGATCGTGCTCTCTCCCTTGGGAGCAAAGCTGCTCTACCGCGCCCTGGGGGAAAACCTGGCCAAGTACGAGGCCAGCTTTGGCGAGATCCGCCTGCCCGGCGAAGCCAGCCTGGCAGATGACCTGTTTCGCCACTTTCCACCCGCCGACCCTAAACCAGAGCCTCCCCCAGAAAGCTGAAATGAATGAATAAACTGGACGCTATCTCGGAACAAATCCGCCTGTCCTTTGACGCCCGGACCGCCGCTCGCGAGCAGGCCCTGACTCAGGCTCGCACCCTCACCCGCCACTGCGCCAACGCGATCCGCGCCATCCATCGCGATGAAGCCGCCCTGATCGAGGAAAACCTCGGCGCAGCCCGCCGCCTGGCCAACGAGCTACGCAGCAGCCTGGCGGACTATCCCGATATTTTCTTCAGCGGCTACACCCAGGATGCACTGAAGGAATATGCTGAGGCCAGCTGCGTCTACGCACTGGTGTACAACAACAATCTGCCGGGGCCGGGCGATCTCGGCCTGGAAAGCAACACTTATTTGCTCGGTCTGGCCGAAGCGGCCGGTGAGTTGCGCCGGCGCTGCCTTGATATCCTGCGCGATGGCCATTCGGCCGAAGCCGAGCGCCTGCTCAGCCATATGGACGATATTTACGCTGTGCTGGTGACGATGGACTACCCGGATGCCATCACCGGCGGGTTGCGCCGGCTGACTGATGTCGTGCGCGGGGTAAATGAGCGCACGCGCGGTGATATGACCATCAGCCTGCGCCAGGACCGGCTAGAGCGGGCGTTGCGTGACCTGGAAGAGCAGCTCAACATCGAACGCCCGGTGACTGACCGGGAATAAGTATGCGGATCATCCGGGCCTCCGAAATCGGCGCCTTTCTCTTCTGTGAACGCGCCTGGTGGTACCAGCAACGCGGCGAGCCATCCGAAAATCAGGCTGAGTTGGCCGGCGGAACGCAGCTTCACGAGCAGCATGGCCAGGCGATCGTCGCAGCCGGGTGTTTGCGCAGCCTGGCAATTGCCGTGATCCTGGCGGCGCTGGCGCTGCTGGTCTATGCCCTGACCGCTCAAATCCTGTAATCCATTCCCTGGTTCACCTCAGACGGCTCTATCTCTCTTGTATGCCCACCCTGGTTGTATTTTCCATCCTGCTTCTGGTTTTTGGCCTGCTCTTGCTCTTCCTGGCTGGGCGTCGCCGTAAGGCCAGTGGTTTGCCAGCCGGGCGGATTATCTATTCCGACACTCAAGCCGGCAGCCCGCTTGAAAAACCACTCTTCGACGCCGTGCTCGGCCTGACCGGAAAACCGGATTACCTGGTCGAAAACGCAGGCCAGGTTATACCGGTCGAGGTGAAAAGCAGACGCACCCCTGAAGCCCCGTATGATTCTCATATTTTCCAGTTGGCTGCCTACTGCCGGCTGGTCGAAACGACTTATGGCAAGCGTCCAGCCTATGGCATCCTGCGCTACCCCAAGCGCAGCTTCGCGGTGGACTATAGCCCGGCCCTGGAGGCGGCCTTGCTGGATCGCCTGGAGTTGATGCGCCAGCGGCAACAATTAAAATCTGTGGATCGTTCACATCTGGCTGCTGAGCGTTGCCGGCGCTGTGGCTATCGCTCAGCCTGCGACCAGAAACTTGACTGAACCTGCTATAATTATCCTGTTATGCCAGGGCTATCCGAAGCGATTAAACGCATTGCTGTCGCAGCTCATCCACAATTGCCTGAAGCTATCCGGTTGGGGGCGCAAATTGCTACCGCCCTGGAGGAGCAAGGCCTGGCGGTGGATTACGGTCTGCTGTATGACGACTCGATTCGCCAGGCGCTAAACAGTCACCAGGCGCAGGTCCTGATCGCCCTGGGTGGCGACGGCACGATGCTGCGGGCCGGGCACCTGTGCGGGCCGGTCAATATACCGATCTTAGGCATTAACGTCGGACACTTTGGTTTCCTGGTCGAAATCAAGCACCAGCACTGGCGAGAGATGTTGCCACGCTTACTGAAGGGCGATTACTGGCTGGAGCGGCGGATGATGCTCCTGGCTGAGCACATCCGTTCGGGCCAGTGCATTGGTCGCTGGGAAGTTTTAAATGATGTAGTCGTCAGCCGGGGGCAAATGGTCCGCCCGGTCCATCTGGTCGCCCAGGTGGATGGACGCTACCTGGCCACCTTTGTTGCCGATGCCTTGATTGCTGCCACTGCCACTGGATCGACTGCCTACGCCATGGCCGCGGGTGGGCCGATCCTTTCGCCCGAGCTGCGTAATATCTTGCTGGTGCCAGTCGCTCCACATCTGTCGATCGAGCATGCCATTGTGTTAGCCGAAGGCGCTTCGGTCACCATTCGGGTAGTTACCGATCACCAGGCGGTAGTCTCACCCGATGGACAGATGCCGATTACAATGGAAGAAGGCGACCAGGTCGATGTTCACGCCAGCGAGCACACCGTCCAATTTATTCGTTTTCAAGACCCCGGCTACTTTTATCGGAACCTTACCCCCCACATGAGCAAGAACCCCTCCACTGGAGAGCATCGATGAGCGAGGTTATACCACCCCTTTATTGCGCCAACCATCCCGAAATTGAAACCAGCCTGCGTTGCAACCGCTGCGAGAAGCCAATCTGTTCGAAATGCGCCATCCTGACTCCAACTGGCTACCGCTGCAAAGAATGCGTGCGCGGCCAACAAAAGATCTTTGAAAACGCCCAATGGTACGACTACCCGATTTTATTCGTCGTTGTATCTGGGCTTTCGCTCCTGGGCAGCCTGCTGGTCTCACGCCTGCCGTGGCTGTTTGCGATTTTTGCCATCCCGGCCGCCGGCTGGGTGATTTCAGAGGTTGCCCGGTTTGTCATCCAACGCCGGCGCGCGAAGCGCCTGTTCCAATTGGCCTCGATTGCCGCAGCGCTGGGCGCCCTGCCGTTTGTGTTAATTGCCCTGATCGGCCTGATCTCGGGCAGCTTGGGTAGCATTTTTAGCCTGGTCATGCTTGGGGTGTACCTGGTCAGCGTGCCTTCGACAGTGTACGCCCGGCTGCGCGGTATTTCTATCCGATGAGCAGACAGGAACTTATTACAGATATGAGCTCGAATGATCCTCGAACTTGAGATTGAGAATTTTGCGATCATCGACCGGTTAGAAGTGCGTTTCCGCCCTGGCTTGATTACCTTCACCGGCGAAACCGGCGCCGGGAAGTCGATAATTATCGATGCAATGGAGACTTTGCTGGGCGGCCGGGCCGAGGTCACCCAGGTGCGTAGCGGCAGTGAGCGCGCCCTGATCAGCGCGGTGTTTCAACTGGACACGGTTACGCAAACCGAGCTGATCCAACTCCTGGAAGAACAGGACCTGATCGATGCCCGGCAGCCCGAGTTGCTGGTGCTCAGCCGGGAGATCCGCGCCAACGGGCGCAGCCCGGCCCGGGTGAACGGCGCCAGCGCGAATACCAGCCTGCTGCGCCAAATCGGCGAGTACCTGGTTGATGTACATGGTCAATCCGAGCATCTCTCGCTGCTGCGGGTTAGCCAGCATCTTGGTTTGCTGGATAACTACCTGGTCACCCTGCAAGGTTCTGCCGCCGAGGTGCTAATCAGGGCCTATCGCGAGACATACCAGGCGTTGCAAGCGATTAAAAAGGAGCTCGAAGCACTCCAACAAGCTGAGCGCGAGGCGGTTCGCCGCTCAGACATTCTCAACTACCAGATCAAGGAAATCGAGGCTGCCCGCCTGCATCCTGGCGACGAGGAAGCATTGCGTGAAGAACGCAACCGCCTGGCTAATGCCGAGGGCCTGGCTTCGGCTGCTCAAGAGGCGATCCAATCCATAGACGAGGGTACCCCTGAGTCGCCCGCTGCTGTCGACCTGGTTGGGCAAGCTGCCCATGCAATCAGCGCTTTGGCCCGCCTCGACCCCTCCCAGGCTGCTCTATTGGAGCAAGCCGAGGCTAT
>JAYRWF010000037.1:0-8023 GCA_041918195.1 Anaerolineales bacterium | reverse complement strand
GACAGCGGCCAGGGGATCTTGATCCAGCGTGAGTAGCCGTGTTTTTCGACAAAATACAACCGGCCATAGGAAGCCTGGCTGCAGCCCGGTTCGTCTGCCAGCTTAATTTGGGTGGCGTAAGAGCCGACTGGGGTGAAGACCAGCTCGCCATCCCGGCAAATCCAGGCCTCGACCAGGTAAGGCGGTGAGGCGGTTTCGTCGCCGGCGCGGTAGTTGACCGCTGGCCAATAGATTGTCACCTGGTTGCCCTCCCGGCTGGCCTGGACCCAGGCAGGTGGGGCGTAATAGGGGGACTGGGGCAGGGGCAGGTAGGTCGGAGCGACGCTCATCACATCGCCGCGGATCGCCATCAGCGAGGCCTTCACCCAGCAGGGGTTGTTCCCGCCGATCGCCTGGATCAGGATCCAATCGCCGCGCTCGGTGCGGCCGATGATTTCCAGGTTGCTGCCCGGCACCAGGCCATACTTGTACAGGTAAGGCGCGCCAGGGCCGTAACGGCAGTTGGCTCGCACCAGCACCTGGCCGCGCAAAATCGTGTAAGTCGGGAGAATGGTTGGGGCAGGGGTGAAGGTGGTAGTGGCGGTCGGCAGGCGCAGGGCGGGCCCTACGGGCGTTGGCGAAGGGGCTGGCTGGGAGGCCGCGCTGTGGGTCGCCGGGACGGTTGCTGCCGGGGTCGCGCTGGCTTCCGGCGGCGCGGGCAGGCTGGGGACAGGCGCGCTGGCCGGCTGGCAGCCAACCAGCAGTGCCAAACCGGTGAAGGCTAAATTCCATAAAACCCAGCGTTGGATCCGGACTGTTTTCATCGTCATCTGACCTGGTTTATCAACCTGGCGTCTATTATAACCCTGACTGGCTTTGTCCGAATTTTAGATAGCGAGTGGCTGACTGTCCAGCCCAGGTTGGTATAATACTTTCCAGTCTTGCTGTCAGGGCATCCTGCAGTTGTGGAGGTTCATCATATGCCGCCCCGTCCATTGCGCCCAGTTTTCTCAATACAATTACTCCATTATGCAATTGGGAATTGCCCTTTAGGCTGGATCCTGGTTGCGCATAGCAAAGCAGGTCTGCGCGCTGTCATCCTGGGGGATGAGCCGGAAGCCCTGCCTGGCGAGCTGCGGGCGCGCTTCCCGCAGGCGGACTTAATCCCTGTCGATCCGGCCGAGGATGCGTATCTGCGCCCGGTAATTGGTTTGATCGACGCCCCACAGGCTGCATTCGAGATTGCGCTGGACATCATCGGGACGCCGTTCCAGCAGCGCGTCTGGGCGGCGCTATGCCAGGTTCCTCCAGGCAAAACAACGACCTATGCAGAAATCGCCAGCCAGATCGGGGCGCCAGGAGCGGCGCGGGCAGTCGGAGCAGCCTGCGCGGCGAACCCGGTAACCATCGTCATCCCCTGCCACCGGGCGGTGGGCAGCGAAGGCAGTTTCACCGGCTACCGCTGGGGAGTCGAGCGCAAACGCGCCTTGTTGGAGATTGAAGCGAAACAAGCCTGAATTTACTTCAGATTCCCCAGCAGGATCGCGCCGGTCATGGCCAGCAGGCAGCCAACCAGGGTCAGCCAGGCCGCCCTTGAGCCAGGCAGGGGGTCTTTGAGCAGGAATATCCCCAACAATCCATTGACGACGATACCTAATTGGGAGATGGTGTAACCGCGCCCGGCGCCGATTTGTTCCACCAACAGCAGCATGGCGTAGTTGCCAATTCCCCATAGCAGGCCGGTGGCGCTGACGCGGGCAAAATCGCTCGATCGCTCCAGGCGCAACGGCTGGCCGGCCAGCGCGGCCAGGATGGCGCTGCCGGTGAAGATGCCAACCGCCAGCGGAAAGGCGGCTACCCACAAGGATGCTGCTGAGAGCTGGATCGGGATGTAATAGCTGCCCCAGAGTACGCCAGCGCCCAGCGCGCCCAATAGACCTACCCAGGAGGCGCCTGCGGCCTGGCTTTGCCCACCAGCGCCTTTGGCAAAGATAATCAGCAGCACGCCCGCCAGGATCAGGATCAATGATCCGGCCAGGCGCGCCAGGGCCGGTTCGCCCAGGTTAGCGAACTCGCCAAACAGCAACCCGCCCCACAGCAGGCTGACTACGGAGTTGAGCGGCGACCAGATGCCAAAGGCGCGTGCCATCCCCAGCCGCTCCGTTGCGGTGAAGGCGAAATAACTACTCAAGGCCCAGGCCAGCCCGCCGGCAAACGGAAGCCAGAAAACCGGCCTGCTCAGGCCCTGGAAGCCTTGCAGGCTAAAAACAATCGTCGCCAGCAGCAGGTTGGCGGCGGCGACATAGAAGGTTTTAATCTGCTGGTTGCGAAAACGGATCCTCTGGGATGGCGTTAGCCAGGAGCCCCAGGCCAGGACGGTGATCAGTGCGTACAGGGTAGCCAGCATCGCTTGCTTATTTACGCTGCAGCTTGCTGGTGAGCGCCTGCCAGATCGGGCAGCGGTCGTAAACACCGCTGAAGGCCACCAGGCCGCCGATGGCGAGCAGCCAGCCGTTTTGGTTGGAAAGCCCAAGCATGATTAAGATCAGGCCGGCTCCCAGGCGAAGCATGCGATTCGCCGGCGCCTGGGTCACTTTGACTTCTTGTCCTTCGCTTAGCGCGGTAAACATTTGGCGGTAGTTGGCCTCGCTTTGCGCGCCGGTGAGGCGGGCAGCCAGTTTGCCCTCCCGGAAAGCCAGTACCGTTGGGATGCCAAGGATCTTGTAATGCCCAAGCAGTTCGCGCGATTCGTCGGCGTTGACCGGGAGGAAATCAACCCGCCCGGCGTATTCCTGAGCCAGCTTATCCAGCACTGGTTTGGTCATGCGGCATGGTCCGCACCAGGGCGCCCAGAAATCGACGATCAGCGGTTGTTCTGCGCTAGCGAGTTTTTGTTCGAATTCGGAAATTTGCATGGCTATTTCAACGCTCCAACAACAACGCTAAGGTTGTGTTTCATCATTTCCAGGTAGCTTGGTGCCGGACCGCCAGGGGTGGTGAGCGAGTGGCTGTACAGGTCCGTGACCACTTTGATTCCGGTTTCTTGGGAGATCTGCTCGGCTAGTTGCGGGTTAGCGCCGGTTTCCAGGAAGATGGCGCTGGCGCCGGTGGCGCGGAT
The DNA here is from genome assembly GCA_041918195.1 of Anaerolineales bacterium. GTDB lineage: Bacteria > Chloroflexota > Anaerolineae > Anaerolineales > UBA4823 > CAZAGA01. The sequence goes on along the minus strand of JAYRWF010000037.1, from coordinate 4,926 downwards.
GGTATCGGCCAGGCGAGCCAACTGCTGAGCGGAAGGGGCGGCGCTGGTGCTGACCGAGGGGATCAGCGTGCCGATGATGGTGAAACCATAGCGATCGGCAAAGTAGCCAAAGCTTTCGTGGTTGGTAACCATCAAGCGCCGCTCAACCGGGATGGTCGATACCTGCTGCTCGATCCAGGCGTCCAGGGCTTTGAGCTGTTCGATGTAAGCAGTGGCATTGGCGGTGTAGGTTTCCCGCCCGGCCGGGTCGATTTCGATCAGGCCGTCGCGAATGTTCTCGACATATTGGATGACATTCAACGGGTTGAGCCAGAAATGCGGGTCGCCGTCTTCGTTATCGTGATCTTCGGCTGGTTCTGCGGTTGCATCTTCGGCATGTTTTTTATTGGTTTCCAGCGCTGTTTCGCCTGCGCGGTCGGCGCGGCTTTCCAGCCCGGCCGAGGCTTCGATCACCAGACGTTCGCCGCCGGCGTTGGCCAGGGTCTCTTCCGCCCAGGCTTCGAAACCGGCGCCGTTTAAAATCAGCAAATCGCTTTCGGCGATCCGGACCACATCGCGCGGCGTGGGCTCGAAGGCGTGCGGGTCCAGGCCGGCTGGCATGAGGGTCTCAACTTTAATCCGCTCCCCGGCTACGTTCTGGGCGATATCGGCCAGGAAGGATTCCACTGCCACGACTTTGAGACCGGACTGTGCACCAGGCGATTCCTGGCTTGCGCCTGCCTGGCAGCCTGTGAGCAGGAAACTGGTCGCAAGGAGCAGTACGGCCAATGTAATGAATATCTTTTTCATTTAGTTATCCTTTTAAGTCCCTGATCTTCCCGGCGCCAGGGTTTGGGTGTCTTTAAATTCAGGGATTCAGGGAACTTGCGGCTGCTGGCAGTTTGCGCACAGCCCGTGCAATTGCAGCCAGTGCTCCTGGATGGTAAAGCCGCTTTGCGCGGCAACCCGGGCGATCAGAAAGCTCAGGTCATCGCCAGCAAAGTAAACCACCCGCCCACAGCAGGTGCAGAGCAAAATATGCTCGTGGCCACGGGCAGCGCGCAGGTAGGCGTGGCAGCCGCCGGCCTGGTGGACGCGCTGGACCAGGTTGAGTTCCTCAAGCTTTTCCAGGGCGCGATAGACGGTGACCAGGCCCATCTTGGGATATTCTTGCCGCCCCAGGTCAAAGATCTCCACCGGCCCCAAGGCGCGTGTTGCGCCAGCCAGGATCTCAACGATCACCTTTAGCGGACTGGTCAAGCGGTAGCCGCTGGCCTGCAGTTGCTCCAGCCATTCTTCACGCAAGTGTTGGGTTGAGATCGTTTCCATATTGAATGTGAAAATCTTTTTCAATTATAGCGAGAAACCATCGCCTGTCAAGAGTTGAGATAAAAGGCTTCATGGGATATCGTAAGAAATCAGGCGCACCAAAAACTTCTCGCCGCCGCCCAGCCCGGTCTCCGTTTGGACGTTTCCAACCCCAAGTGCGTACCACAGGAGTCCGTCGGTCAGGATTTCTTTGCCCTGTATGACCATCGATGCGCGTTGTTCAATTTTCAGCGTTTCAAAAGTACCGGCTGGTACAGTGATGGTCTCTTTGCCGATCACATTATAGTTAGTGATCACCCGTGCTTCCAGGCTTATTTCGCCAGAATCTCCGGTGAGGCCGGTCACCTGTGTCCATGCATCGCCCACTTTCAAGTTGTTGGGCAGCGTAACGCCTTCTTGGTAATCAGTATTGGTCGATGAAGTCCCAGAATCGGTAAAATAGTCACCCTCCATCCCTGCCTCGAGAAGGATAATCCCTTCCTGGCTGCAACGACCTTCCAGGACTGCGGTAGAATCTCCGCTCACGATGGCGATATGGAAACTGTCTTCATCATCAACACTCAGCGTGTGGACGGCCTGGGAGACGCCATCGATGTCATATACCCAAGTTGCGCCGTCGACCACCGGGAAGTAGGCATTACTGCACGGTCCTAGCTCGACCTGGGACATTTCTGTTGGGGTGATCATTTCGAGGGTGGGAGCAGCGATAACGGCCCCAGTCAAAGAGGGGGAGGCCTGGATAACCTGGGTAGGAAGACTCGGTTGGGTGGGGGTCACAGAGTCGTCCGACTGCGCACAACCGCCCAGTAGTAGACAAATGACACCAGCATAAAGGAAAAAGCGTTTCATCGGATCTCCATTTCTTACCAATAATTGGATCCATTAAAGAGATTGGCTTGCTTGTTATTCTCTTTCAGGCTGTATAGAAACTTTTGGCATCCAGGTGGCCATCAGGAAGGCTGCCAGCAGGGCCAGGCTGCCGCCGAATAAAAAAGGCGCCGAGGGGCCAAACCCATTCCAGCCGCCGATGCCCTGCCAGAGCAGCCCGGCGATGAATGAGGCAGGAAAGGCCAGCAAGCCGATGATGGCGTTATACGTGCCATAAGCGGTGCCACGCAGGTTTTCCGGCACCAGGTCGGCGACCAGGGCATTGGCCGTGCCGTAGGCCAGGCCGTAGTACAGCCCGTAGGCCACGTACAAGGCCCAGACCTGCCAGGCCTGGCGGGCAAAGGCAAAGCCCAGGTAGATCGCCGCGTAGATCAGCCAACCGCCGATGATCAGCCGCCGCCGGCCGATGCGGTCCGAGAGCGAGCCGGCCGGGGTTGAGATCAACGAATAGATCAGGTTGAACATCGCCAGCATGACCAGGATGCCGGTCACCGAGACGCCCAGGTTCTGGGCCCGGAGGATCAAAAAGGCGTCGGATGAATTGCCCAGGGTGAAGATACTGACGATCGCCAGGAAGGTGAGAAAGGGCATACCCATCCCGCGCAGCGAAAAGCGCGGCACAGCGCGTTGTCCTTTGACCGGCACGTCCTTGGCGCCGATCACCAGAGAGAGCACGGCCAGGAAGGCCGGCAACAGGCTGATCAGCACCACGTTTTGAAAGCTGGTTTTTGAGAGCGCAAGGCTGTTTCGCTGCGCCAGCCAGATCACCAGCAAGGCGATTGTAATCCCGGTCAGTGCCCCGGCAGTGTCCATCGCCCGGTGAAAGCCGAAGGCCAGGCCGCGGTTTTCACGGCTGACCGAATCGGCGACCAGGGCGTCGCGCGGCGCAGTGCGGATCCCCTTGCCGACCCGATCCACCCAGCGCACACCGGCCACCAATCCCCAGGTGTTGGCAAAGTAGAAAAAGGGCTTGGTGAGGGCCGAAAAGCTATACCCGGCGACGGCGAGCCATTTTCGCCCGCCGATTTTATCCGATAGCCAGCCGGAAAATAGCTTCAAAATGCTGGCGGTGGCCTCTGCCAGCCCCTCGATCAGGCCGATGATCGCCGTCTGGACGCCGAGGACATTGGCCAGGAAAAGCGGTAAGATGTTGATCACCATCTCGCTGGATATGTCCATAAAAAAACTGGTCAACCCGACCGCCCAGACATTGCGGGGGAGTTGTTTGATGCCAAGTCGCTGGGGGGTGTTTTCGTTAACTTTTGCCAAGGGATGCCCTTTCGTAAAGGGCAATTATAATCCTTATTGAAAAATTGCCAGCACGCTGGGTAAGGCCAGTTCTACCCAGGCGGCATACATTTCACCCGAAGGATGCAGCCCGTCGTCGGCGATCCGGCTGGGTTGGTTGGCTGCCTGGCGAGAGACTGGTGTCACATCAATATAGGCTGCCCCGGCGGCCAGGGCCTCTTCCCGGTTGATCGCATTGAAAGCATCGATTTCGTTTGCAATACTCTCCGCGTCCCGGCCTTGGGCAAATGGGGTTACACCCCAATCTGGTATGGAGAGCACGATCACCCGCCTGGGGTCTCCACCAGCAAGCTGGATCGCTTGGGCCAGGAGTTGGCGAAATTCCTGGCGATATGCGGCGACCGGATAGCCGCGGTACTGGTTGTTTACCCCAATCAACAGCGAGACCAGGTCATAGCTGCCCTGCAGCCCGGCCTGGGCCATCCCGGCTTGCAGCTCGGTCGTCGTCCAGCCGGTGCGCGCGACGATCACCGGCTCATCAACGGTCAGCCCTGCGGCGCGCAGGCGGGCTGCCAATTGGACCGGCCAGCGCTGTTCAACCGGCACGCTTTCGCCGATGGTGTACGAATCACCTAAAGCCAGGAAGCGAAGCTGCTCCATCGAGGTGGGTTCCTTTCCGGCCGGAGCGGCGCAACCGACCAACAGCGCGATCAGCAGGGCGGCAAATAATGAAAAGCGGATCGGAGGCCTATTTCTTGCCATAAACCGGCAGCAGCGCGCCATGAACCGGGCTGGCGGCCTCAGAAGCCAGGAACAGGACCACCTCGGCCATGTCTTGGGGTGTCACCCACAGGCTGAAATCGCTCTTGGGCATCGCCGCCCGGTTCTCGGGGGTATCGATCGTACCCGGCAGGATGGCGTTGACGTTAATTCCCAAGCGTTTGTATTCATCGGCCATGCTCTCAGTCAGGCGCGCCACGGCGCTCTTAGAAGCGCCATAGGCGGCGCTGTTGGCGCTGCCTTTGACGGCGGACGAAGCAGCGATGTTGATAATCTTACCGCGGTTCCCCGCCAGCATGCCTGGGATCACCGCTCGTGACATGATGAAGGCTGACCGGGCATTCAGATTCATCAGGAAGTCCCAGGTTTCGAGCGGGGTTTCGTGGACGGGCGTGCCGGCCCGGTAGCCGCCGACGGTGTTGACCAGGATGTCGATCCGGCCAAAGCGTTCCATGGTAGCAGCGACAGCGCGCTCGACCGCGGCGAGGTCAGTAACATCCACCCCAGGAACGAGGAACAGATCTTGCGCGGGGAGGTCCGAAAATAGCTCAGCCATGCCCTGGGCGCGGTGATCGAAAACTACCACGCTGGCGCCGGCGGCCTGGAAGGCTCGTACCACAGCCTGGCCGAGGTTGCCGCCGCCGCCGGTGACCAGGGCGACTTGCTTGGAAAAGTCGTACATCGTTTGCTTCCTTTCTGGCT
>JAYRWF010000036.1:0-2974 GCA_041918195.1 Anaerolineales bacterium | reverse complement strand
TAATCGACGTTCAGATCCATAACATTCGTGACTGGACGACCGACCGGCACCATATCACCGACGATGAGCCTTACGGCGGCGGTGGAGGAATGGTGATGAAGCCGGAACCGATCTTCGCGGCAGTCGAAGCCGTGCTCGGCTCGCCGCCAACCTGCCCACTGATCCTGCTGACCCCACAGGGCCGGGTATTTACCCAGGAAACTGCTATCCAGCTGGCTCGCCCGGCGCTGGACGAATCTACCGACAGCTTACCAGCCCGCCTGGGCTTGCTATGCGGCCGGTATGAAGGCTTTGACGAGCGCATCCGCCAGCACCTGGCAACAGACGAGCTATCCATCGGCGATTACGTGTTGACCGGTGGCGAGTTGGCCGCCCTGATCGTAATCGACGCGGTCACCCGGCTGATCCCCGGCGTGCTCGGCGATCCGGATGGGGCGATGGATGACTCACATGCCTCGGGCTTGCTCGAATATCCCCACTACACCCGGCCGCCAGAATTTCGCGGCTGGCGAGTGCCGGATATTTTACTCTCCGGCGATCACGCCAAAATTGCCCGTTGGCGGCGCGAGCAAGCGCTGCTACGCACCCGCCAGCGCCGGCCGGACTTGCTGGCCAGCGCCGAGTTGACCAAAGATGACCTGAAATTCCTGGCAAAACTAAATGCCGATAAAAACCAACCTTAGAGATCATTGTTTTACACCGGAGGCGAAATGAAATTTAATTATGGCAAGATCGTCCTGCTCGGATTTGGCTTCTTTGGAGTCAGCGTGGTATGGGGCGTGTATAACGCCTTTGTACCACTATTCCTGGCCAACACCTTTAAACTGGCGCCAGCAATGATCGGTTTTTTTATGACGCTGGATAACTTTGTCGCCCTGTTGATCCAACCACCGGTCGGTGCCTGGTCAGACCGGTTGAGGACGCGCATCGGCCGGCGGATGCCATTCTTGCTATTGGGCGCTCCACTCAGCGCTTTGGCCTTTGCCCTGATCCCAATCATGGCTAAAGCTGGCATTTTACCCTTGTTTGTCGTCTGCACCAGCGGGCTCCTGCTCTCGATGGCTTTCTGGCGCACACCCGTGGTCGCGCTGATGCCGGATATCACCCCGTCTGAAAAACGCTCGCCTGCTAACGGAATTATTAATCTGATGGGTGGTATTGGAGCAATTATCTCGTTTCTAGGCGGCGCAGCCCTGTACAAAATGAACCCGTCATTTCCCTTCTGGCTTGGCTCGATTCTCGTCATCCTGGCCGTCCTGATGGTCTTAATTTTCATCCGCGAGCCCAAAATGCCAGCCGTGGAGCAAACAAAGGAGCAACAGGTCAGCCTGTGGAAGAGTCTGCAGGAAATCTTACACTCAGAGGATAAAAGCGCGCTGCGCATCCTGCTGGCAATCTTCTTCTGGTTCGTGGCCTACAACGCCGTGGAAGCTTTCTTCAGCCTGTATGCCAACAAGCACCTGGGCCTGGAAGAGTCGGAAGGAGCGCGCCTGCTCGGCCAGCTTTCGCTGCTCTTCGTCTTGTTTGCCATCCCCGCCGGCACGATTGGCGCCCGCATCGGGCGCCGGAAAACCATCCAGGCCGGGATCGCCCTGATGGCCCTACTACTGGCTGGGATTTTCATCCTGCCGATCGAAACCCTGACCACCCCACTGACCAAATTGCCCGTCCTGGGCGTCGTGCCGGTGATTGGCGTATTCCTGATGCTGGCCGGGATTGCCTGGTCGCTAATTAACATCAACTCGCTTCCCATGGTCGTCGATATGACAGTTCCTGAGAAAATCGGCACCTATACCGGCCTTTACTACCTGTTTTCCACCCTGGCTGCGATCGCTGGCCCGAACATCAACGGCTGGCTGGTGCAGCTCACCGGCAACAACTATAATAATGTCATGCTGCTCGGCCCGCTTTTCCTGATCGGCGCGTTCGTGTTGATGAGCGGCGTCCGGCGCGGCGAGGCAAACCAGGCCCTTGGGACCGTGAATTTAACCAGCCCAGCGGACGATTAATTGGAGAAAAGCAAATGAAAATTCTGGTTACCGGCGGCGCCGGTTATATAGGCAGCCACACCTGCCTGGAGCTTTTACAGGCTGGCTACGAAGTGGTCGTGGTTGACAACCTGGTTAACAGCAAGCAGGAATCGCTGCGCCGCGTCCAGGATATTACCGGTCGTGCCCTGACCTTTTACCCGGTCGATCTACTAGATAAATCCGGGTTGGAGCAGGTCTTTCGCAATGAGGCGATCGAGGCGGTGATCCACTTCGCCGCCCTAAAAGCGCCGGGCGAATCCGTCGCTCAACCGTTGCGCTATTACCATAACAATCTGACCGGCACGATCCACCTCTGCCAGGTGATGGAAGCCCACCAGGTCAAGGATATGGTCTTCAGCTCCTCTGCCACGGTGTATGGCGAGATCAACCAACCCCCGCTGCACGAAGAGATGCCCACCGGTGGAGTGATTAACCCATATGGCTGGACGAAGATGATGATGGAGCAGATCCTGAAAGACCTGCACACCGCCGACCCGAGCTGGAATATCATCTTGCTGCGTTATTTCAACCCAGTCGGCGCTCACCCCAGCGGCAGAATTGGTGAAGATCCCCAAGGCATCCCGACCAACCTGATGCCATTCATCGCCCAGGTCGCCGTTGGCCGGCGAACCGAGCTGCATGTCTTCGGAAACGATTATCCGACCCCTGATGGGACCTGCGTGCGAGATTACATCCACGTGGTCGACCTGGCGCGCGGTCACCTGAAAGCACTCGAGAAACTGTCCAGCCAGCCGGGGGTCGCCATTTATAACCTGGGCACCGGCCACGGCAACAGCGTCCTGGAAGTGGTCCAGGCTTTTGCCAGAGCCAGCAGCCGCCCGATACCCTATCAAATTACCGCTCGCCGTCCTGGGGACCTGCCGGTTAGTTTTGCTGATCCATCCAAAGCCGAGCGAGAGCTGGGCTGGAAGGCCGAGCTCGGC
>JAYRWF010000035.1:0-4940 GCA_041918195.1 Anaerolineales bacterium | reverse complement strand
TCGCCCAAGACGCCCCAGCGCAGTCCCCCATCGGGCAGGCGATCGACCGTTAGCAGCAGACCGTTGATGGCATTATTTTCCAAGCGTAGCTGACTAACCACCGGCGATGAGATTGCATCGCTCGTCATGGCTGCCTCCCAACAATCGGCTATGCGCATATCGACCAGATTGGGAGCCGCATCCTCCAAGCTAACCCCAACCTGAGCAAAGCGGATCAAGCTGTCCTGGAGTTGGACCAGCCCGCGCCCACGTAGCCGGATTCCCTGCCAGAGCGCCTGGCCGCCCGAGGGGCCATCACTATCACCGCCGTATTCGTCATCCCGGAACGAGGTCATCACTACCTGGTCAATGACCAGGCTCCCAAGAACATCCAGGCCTCCATTATCCGAAAATTTCACTACTACCCCTGGCGTGATACGCAAAGCCGCTTGTTCGCCCACGCGCAGCATGCCAGTCACCACCCGCGCCAGGGGTTGTCCATCGATATCTTCCCAGGATGACCAGACATATTCGCCGCTGCTCTCAATTGCCTCAGCCCGGATTTCTAGCGCATTTCCGGGGGTATTGCGGATCAATAACAAGCGCTGCAGATTAGGTTTAGACTGGGCGTCCAGGCTGAGTGGATACCAGGCGCTGTCCTGGATCGTAAGATTGTCAAGCACGGGCGAGACGCCGCGCAACACCAGCGCGCCACGGGGATTCTGGTCGCCCCCCGCAAAGCGGATCTGGACATATACCAGGACTGCGTCCGCCCGGGCGCCTTCGATCGAAACACCGACCCAATCGCCCGGTTGCGCGCCGCCTCCCTGGCTGTAATCCTGATCCCGCCAGGAGGTCAATACCACCGGCCGGTTGCGTGAACCCCTGGCGATCAACCGGCCACGAGCTCGCAATCCCGATCCAGCAGCAAATTTGACCACGACTTCTTCCGATAGGGTTAGCCCTGCGCCTTCTTCAATCGACAGCCAGCCAGTAACCGTACGCATCACCGGTTGCCCATCCTGGTAGATCGGGTCCCACTGGCGCTGCTGGCTGGCTTCCAGTTTGCTTTCACGAATCGCCCATTCATCCGCCGGCTGGTTGTCCTGCAAGACCAAATTATCTACACTTGGCTCAGAAGCAATATCGCTGGTCACCGGGTAGTAGCCACAGGAGAGAATCACGATATCCTTCAAGGTTGCCTGGCTTTGGGTGAAATTCAAGCAACCGACCCTGCTGCCAGGGTTTCCGGCATAACGGATTTCCAGGTTGGCCAGGTTGGCGCCGGCGCTGCGATCCAGAACAATCCCGCCCCAGTCGCCTGGCTGAGCGCCGCTTTCATCCCCTCCACCGACCGGATCTCGATAGGAAGTAAAAATGACCGGCTTTTGGGCTGTCCCATCGACCTGTAAGGCGCCTTTGGATTTGATCCCCTTGCCGTCGGTAAATTTCACGATCACCCCGGCCGAGACCTGCAGAGTAGCGCTTGTCTCCACCGTGACCACGCCAGCTACCCGGCGGACAACCTGCTCGCCCTGGCGATTGGTAATGATCTCCCAGGTGTAGGTTTTCGCCTCAGCCAGGGTGGACTCCCAAATTTCCCAGGTATTTGAGCGGTCATTCTCCTGGATATCCAGGTCGATCACTTCCGGCTGGGAACCAGCGTCGCTGCTCACCGGCGAAGCAGCGCAGTTTACAATAGTGATTTCTTCAAGCAGTGGCGCAGTAGATTCAAGGCGCAAGCAGGGGATATTTTCGGCACCGCCATAACGAATTTCCAGGTTGCGGACCTGCTTCTCGGCATTCGAGCCGAATTTCATATGAAACCCTGACCAATCGCCCGGCTGAGCGCCGCCTTCTTTGCTGAAGGCGGGATCCCGTACCGAGGAGAAGATAACCGGTTCCTGGCCAGCTTCACCGAGGGTTAAATTTCCATCCGACCACAAACCATGATTTCCCTGGGCAAATAGGAGAATGGTTCCAGGGCCAATGGTCAGGCTGGCGCTCTGCGGTACGCCGACCCAGCCATCGGTGACCACCGGAAATAACGCCTGGCCGTCCTGAGTTTTCAGCACAGTTAGCGCCCGGCTGGCTTCCTCCGGCAGGCGGCTATCACGCCACTGCCAGCGCCGGAGGGGATCGCTTTCACTTAAGCTTATCTCCTCAATCAGCGGATCCGATCCAATGTCGGTGCTGATGGCAAATCCACTGCACTCCGAAACCGAAACGTTGACAAGCTGGGGATTGGCATCTTCCATCCACAGGCAGCCGACTTCACGATAGCCGCCCTGGCCTCCATAGGCCAGTTGAACAAATTCCAGCCTGGATCGAGCAACCCGGCCAAAAAAACGCAAGCCAACCCAATCTCCAGCCACTGGCTCAGGAGCGCCGTCGTCCCCGCCATCATTGTAGGAAGTGAAACGCACCGGTTCCTTTTCGGTTCCAACTGCGTTCAAGGTTCCTTTGATGTTGATTGCGCCATTTGGCAAGAACTTCACAATCCCGCCCGGGTCAATCGTCAGGCTGCCACTTTCGGCAATCGTGAGCAACTCTCGAATAATATACGGTTGCTGGTTGTCCCAAGTTTTTACCGTGATCAGCTCGCCAGGACGGATTTCCCACCCAAGCGGGCCGTTTTCAACCAGTAAAGGCCGGCGGATCTGGGGGTAACTGTTTGGGTCGAGGCTCAGGGCATACCAGGCATTGAGATCAAACTTCAGGTCTTCGATATGGACATCACTGGCTTCGGCATAAAGTGCAGCATGGTACTCATAACCGGCATACTCGAAGCTGGCGTGGCCGATCACCGAATCTGGGTCAGCGTCGCTCAAGACCAATCCCCGCCAAAAACCTGGCGCCCCGCTGGCCGTGTTGGCAGTGAAAAGAATCCGCCGGCTGCTCTTCCCGCAAGCGAGGATTTTGCCTTCTACGACCATTTTTGCGCCCTGGCCAAATTTGACCCGGGCTCCTGGCTCGATGATTAAAGTCCGGCCTTTCGGGACAGTGAAGGTGGCGTTTTCGGCGATAATGTAATCCTGGCCGGCTTTGAAGTAGCTATCGCGGCGCAGATTGCCTTCCAGATCCAGTCGATTGGCTTATTCGTAATCTTCGGTTACTTTGGCAGGTTCGCAAGGCGGGAGTTCGCTGACAACATCTGACTTGCCATTAATAAACTGAATACCAGCCCAACCGATGACGAATAATAGTACCAGTCCGCCAGCCAGGTAAAACCAGCGCCGAGGCGCGAGGGAAGGAAGGGTGGGCAAACTGATTTTGGGCCAGCTTATCGGCCGCAGGGAGCGCCTGGCTGGTTCGCCTGTCTCGGCAGGGCTGGATGGAGTTGAACCGGGACCAGGTTGTTCAGGGATGGTCCGGCGAGTCGGCTCCCCCCGAGGCAACCCGGATGGGGTAGCGATTCCAGGCAGAGGGTACCCGCAAGACAGGCAGTGATCCGGAGCTGGCGGTGGATGCAACCGGTGACATCGCGGGCAAGCCCTCGCCTCCGCTTGAGCAGCTTTGGGAGTCGTTGTGGATATGGAACGCCCACACTCTGGACAAAAAGAGGCATCTTCCGGAAGTTGTGCGCTGCAATAAGGGCATTGTTTTTGGTTCATCGATCCGTGCCTCTGAAAAACAAATCGCTAAAGGATTAATCGCTCACCGCACCAGACACAAAAGTCGCTGCCCTCAACTGCTTTCTTCCCACAAGTTGCACAAAACAGCGGACGGGCAGGAAGTGGCTCTGCCAGGACCGCCATCTCCGGTCCCGATTGGGCAGCAGATGGTTCAGACAGCGCAGCCGGTTCAGCCACGAGGGCGATTTGACCAGCAAAGAAATTTTCAACTTCCAACCTGGCTTGTTGTTCAAATTTTCTCGCCCGATCGACGTTACCATTAACCAGGCGATCAATCCGCAACAACAATTTCAGATCTTCTTCCCCTTCCAGAGCCCGGACCGTTTTGCTAGCCTGTTCATATGATTTTCGGTCAAAATATTTATTCAGCCCAAACACCCCAAAGAGAGTGAAAATCATAAAAATCAGAGATCCTGTACCTAATCCCAGGCTATTCGTAAATAAATAAAAAACGAACATGGAGAGGAAAAAATATCCAATCGAAAATACAACCCGCGCTGGACCAGAATTCCGTTCTCGCAAACGAGTAACCTTCTCCCGAGCATCCTGGTACTGGCGGACTTTTGGCCAATTTTCTAGATAGTAACCATACTCAGCCTGGGTTTTTGTGGCCTGGAGAATGTCATTCACAATGTCTTGTTCACCAGGGGTCAGGCTATTCATCAGGCGATAAGCGTTGTCCCGGATTAATTTGATCGTCTTGCTGACGTATTCCATATCAATAAAGTCCGGGAATAACTCGGGCTTGATCGGAGATTCGCTTAGATTTTGCTCGAGAATTTTCATCCCGCCCGCTGCGATCAAGGGCGATTCCGCTTCTTTTAGCAGAATCTCTTCCGCCGCCTGGTGAAAACGGAAGATTTCCTGTTTCAGAGCATTGATTAGCGCCTGAGCAGCCGCGCTCATCATCATTTGTTGCTGTTGCTGACCGGTCATCTGTTGAAGTTGACTGATCTTGGAATAATTCGCAACATCCAGGGCGACATTCGTGAGTCCAAGCAGTGTGTTCAGCCAGCCCATTGGTTTTCCTCCTCGAAACTAGCCTTCATCTTCTTTCGGATAAGCATCGGTGGTGTAAGGCGCAGTTCCAAATTTTTCTCTAAAATACTGGTCCTGTGGGGTTTCCTTTTCGGGCTCCGCCTCTTGTTTTGCCGCCAGGGTAGCGCCAACCGCCTCCCCGAGCGAATCTGCCGTTGCTGCCTGCTGGCCAACCTCATATTGGCGCTGCGCGGCATCCAGGTCTTTCGCGGCCTGGTAATCGGCGTGCGGGCTGCCGAATTTATATTCCCAATTCGCCGGGTCATGGTCATGCTGCCACTGCTCCAG
>JAYRWF010000034.1:0-2016 GCA_041918195.1 Anaerolineales bacterium | reverse complement strand
GCACCGCTGCGCCTGGCCCTGGAGCAGTTTGTCCGTGAGAAAGCCCTGTTACAGTTCATTGTCAACTTCATCCTGACGCCCGAAGAAGAAGTGTACCAGTGCGTAGCCGGAGATCCGGTCCTGGCCCAGCGCCAGGGGATAGTTTACGCCCGGCAGGTGTATGGGGTTCAGGCTACTGGCGACTGGCCGGTGGTGATTGCTAATTGTGCGCCTTACCAGCAAGACCTATGGCAAAGCTGCAAGGGATTGTGGTGTGGAGACTTGTTGACAGCGGATGGTGGTTCGCTGATCTGGGTTACCCAGGCCGGGGAAGGGACCGGCGGGGTGGCTCAACTGGTGGACTACCTTGGGACAGAACATGCGGAACTGGAGAGCCGCCTATCGCGTGCCGAGGCTGACCTGGCTGTCCTGGCGACCGGAGTGATGATCGGGCGAAAAAAAAGCCGGCTGCGGATCAGCCTGGTTTCTGAAGGATTGTCCCGAGAAACTGCCCGCCGGATGGGATTGGATTGGTACGCTACGCTGGAAAAGGCCGTTTTTGCAGCGGTCAACCGCCTGCCCGTATCGCAACATAAGGGCTGCCTGGCGGTGATCCCAAGGGCCGGGGTCACCCTGCCAGTTCGATTTAAAGGATGAGATGCTGACCGAATCACAAAAAGCTTCATTGAAAGCGCTTTTCCCGGCCGGGCAGGTCTTCTTTGACCTGACCAGCCGGCTGTCTTATGAGCTGGATGCCGGGGTTTTTCCTGGCTTGCCGGATGCCCTGGTGGTGCTGAACAGCGCTGAAGATGCCCAACACCTGGTGGTTTGGGCTGGGAAAAACCATGTTCCGCTGGTCGCTCGGGGCGCTGGAACCGGCCTGACTGGTGGAGCGGTTGCTTCACAGGGCGGGATTGTGGTTAGCTTTGCGCGATTGAAAGCAGCACAGGTGGATGAAGCCAGCCGCCTGGCGACTGTCCAGCCCGGCCTGGTCAACCAGGAGTTGCAGCGCCGCCTGGCGCCGAGCGGTTTGATCTTCCCGCCTGACCCGGCCAGTTATTCCGTATCCACAATTGGCGGGAACGTGGCCGAAAATGCTGGGGGCCCGCACTGCCTGAAATATGGCGTCACGGGCAGCTATGTGCAGGGCCTGGAGGTAGTCCTGGCAGATGGAAGCTGCGTCTGGTTTGGAGGCGCTTGCTATGACCCGCCGGAATACAATTTCACCAGCCTGCTGACTGGCTCGGAGGGCGCCCTGGGCCTGATCACCCGGGTGGTGCTGGGCTTGCGCCGGCCGGCTGCTGGGGTAAAAACGCTTACTGCCAGCTTTGCCAAAGTGGCGGATGCCGGGCAGGCGGTTTCAGCAGTCATCGCGGCTGGGCTTACCCCGGCTACGATCGAATTAATGGACCACAATATGATCAACCTGGTCGAAGACTATCTCGGCCTGGGCTTGTTGCGCCAGGCGGCTGCCCTGCTGATCTTCGACGTGGAAGGCTACCCGGAGGGCCTCGATCCGCAGCTTGATGGCGTGGCCGAGATCCTGGCGCGCTTCACTCCACTGGAGATTAAAATTGCCCGCACTGCCGAAGAGCGTGAGGCGCTCTGGTTGGGCCGGCGCAGCGCCAGCGGGGCAGTCTCGCGGATCAGCCCGAGCGAATATACCCTGGACGTCTGCGTACTGCGCTCGCGCCTGGCGGAGGCTTTGCAGGAGATTAATGCCATCGGCGCCCGCTATAAACTGCCAATCACCTACCTGGCGCATGCTGGGGATGGCAACCTCCACCCTGGACTGCTTTGCGACCTCTCTCTGGAGGAAGACCGCCAGCGCGTCCATCATGCCTCCGATGAAATCCTGCGCTACTGCGCCCGGATTGGAGGCTCGATTGGCGGCGAACACGGAATCGGGATCGAAAAGCGGGGCTACCTCCCAGAGATGTACAGCCCGGAGGAAATCAGCGCCATGCAAGAAGTCAAGCGGGTGTTTGACCCGGCCAGTTTGCTCAACCCAGGCAAGTTGTTCCCGGCAGAGCCAGG
>JAYRWF010000033.1:0-2897 GCA_041918195.1 Anaerolineales bacterium | reverse complement strand
GGTCCATGGCAGGCTCAGGCGCCGCTGTTTTCGCCGGCTTCGGTGCCGAGTACCTGGCCGTATTCGTCGGTCACCAGCTCGCCCAGGTGGTCGTCGCGCAGGGCATAGACGTTGCCGAAGGGGTCCTGGACGACGACCGCCCTCCCGTTGAGGGTGGTGAACGGCGCGAGCACGATTCGCCCGCCGGCTTCGACAAAGCGTTCAGCGGCAGCATCGGCGGAGGCAACCTGGAAGTTCACCTGCAGGTCTTTGCCCTGCGGTACCAGCACCAACTCGACGTTGCCACCTGGCATGCGCAGTCCAGCGCCATTTTCCAGCCGCCAGATTAACACGTGACCCAGCTCGTCGCGGTAAAACGCCAGGCCGCTTTCAAGGTCTGGCACCGGGACGCGAATGCTGTCGATTTTTTGTAGCAGGGCAGAAGGGCTCATCAGGGTGCTCCGTTATTGGTTTTTGAAGATCATCGGCATGTAGCTGCAGTTGCTCTCCTCGGGCGAGGGATAGGCTTGCAGCCCATAGGTGGGGCGTGGATAAGGATCCCAATTGGACGGTGCGCAGACCGGGGAATTATCTGCCAGGCTGGGCTTGAAGGCGATAAAGCTCAACGCCAGCAGGATGATCACCGACATCAGGATTAACACGAACATATTGCGGCGAGTCATGGCTATCCTCCAGGCCGGGGGGTTGGTTTTCCGGCATGAAACAGTTATATCACATTTAATTAAACCAGGTTAAGATTTCGTAACGGTTTTTGTTTTCGCCTTTTCATTGACAAGATCGGATATACATGGTAAGATTTCTTCCACAGTAAGATGCCAGCTAGGTTCGTTGATAAGAGTAAGTAGACGATGGCCCACGGCGTAAGACCTGGGTCATTTTTTGCGCCTTACTACCCACCCGGCGGCATCAAAGAAACAGTCAGTATAAACAAGGAGTTAGAAAGAAATGTCCGAACGTATTACCGGCACCGTGAAATGGTTCAATGGCAGCAAGGGCTATGGCTTTATCGAGCGCGAAGGCGGCGATGATGTCTTCGTCCACTATTCGGCGATCCAGTCCGATGGCTACCGCAACCTGACCGAAGGGCAAAAAGTTGAATTCACCGTCGAGAAGGGCCCCAAGGGCCTGCAGGCGGCCAACGTTGTTCCGCTCGCGTAGCGATTATCCTCCCTTACAATAAAAAAGAATGGGAGAGCGAGTTTTTCTCGCTCTCCCATTCTTTTTTTGTTGTCTACTAAAACAATCCCAGCCAGGCCGGGTCAAACATCAAAATCAGGCTGGCGGCGACGATCAGGCTGGCCAGCAACGCCCCGAGCAGGGGAAGACGGCGACCGAGAAGCCAGTCAAAGCCAATTAAGATCAATCCCAGCGGCCACCATTGCTGCAGGCCGCTGAATTCATTTAACGGCAGCCCGCCCAGATCGGATAGCACGAAGAGCAAGCCGGCGCCGATCAGGATCACCGGCCAAAACAGGTCACGCTCTTCCCTGTTGGCTTTCCGGCTGAGAAGCAAGATCGAGCGCCGCACCAACAGGTACAGGCCGAAGAGGGTCGCCAGCAGGCCAAACAGGCCATAGCCGCGTTGCGGGTCGTTCCATAACAGGCTGGAGAGCAGCCCAAACAAGATGAACAGGAACACTCCTTGCTGGAGCAAAGCGCCCCCGGCCCGGCGCACAGCCGGCTGGCCGGCCCGCCGCCCGTGCAACACCAGTCCAGCGCCAAGCGCAGCGATCACCAGCCCCCAGCTGTAGCTCCAGGTGCTGCCGTCCCCGGTCAAGTTTTCGTACAGCAGCACCAGTCCGATCGCGCTGAGCAGGCTGGCGGCGATCGCAAGTGGCCCGGCGTTAAGGCCGCCGGCGGCGAAAACTCCCCAGCAGGCCAGCCCGCTGATTAACAAGATTGCCGGCCAGAGCAACCCGAGCGGGAGCAACCCGCTCCAGCGTCCAGCCAGGTAGAGGATCCCGATGCCGATCAGCACCAGGCCGAGTATTAGGGATAGGGTTGCGCGTTTCAGTTGCATGGGCCTCCTCCTAGCGAAAGAACCAACCCAGGATCAAGTGCTGGCCGCTGAAGCCGCGTTCGAGCAACAGCCAGACGCCCGAGAAAACGAATAGCCCGGCCAGCAGGACGGACTGACCGGCCAACAGCGCCAGGAACCAGGCTGGCGCCGGCAGCGCCTGGAAGTCCGGGTTGGTTTCCAATCCAGCCAGGCGGGTGTAGATGCGATTGGCTGGCGCCCAAAAGCCGGCCAGGATCAGGATGATTAACAGCAGCCCGAAGGCGAACTGGACGAAGGCCGCTCCAAGCAGGATCAGCGTCCCGGCCAGGATCAATACGGCTGAGCGCAGGTAGCGCCGGGCAGTCGGGCCATTGTACAGGGCGTTGAAAAGCTGGTTGGGGTTCGTGGACGGTTGCATCGCTTTATTCAACCTCCAGACGAGTATCCGACCAGGAGCGCGGGTCTTCCTGGGGTTCGACATGGGTGAATACGGCCAGGTTCGGATCTTTGCCGCGCAGCTCAGCTTCAATCTGCTCGGCCAGGTGGTGGGCGCGCTGGACGGTCCAATCTCCCGGCACCAGGACGTGCATCGAAACGAAGCCGCGCGCGGCAGCCGAGCGGGTGCGCAGGGCGTGGAACTGGACGCCTTCCTGGCTGTAGGATTGCAGGGAAGCCTCGATCCGCTTGAGATCGGCCTCCGGCAGGGAGGCATCCATCAGCCCGAGCGTTGCCTGGCGCAGCAAGCCGAAACCGGTGAACAGGATATTGGCGGCCACCAACAGGGCGATGATTGGATCGAGCCGTTGCCAGCCGGTCAGGGCAACCAGGCCGACGCCGACCAACACACCGGCGGTGGTGAGCACATCGGTCATCAGGTGGCGCGCATCGGCTTCGAGCG
>JAYRWF010000032.1:0-2652 GCA_041918195.1 Anaerolineales bacterium | reverse complement strand
CCAGATCGGTTACTTGCTGATGGGTCTCGGATTGTTCAGCCAGACAGCTTTGGCTGCCAGTATCTATTTCATGGTGCATGTGATCCTGGCTAAGACCTCGCTCTTCCTGGTGGCCGGAATTGTCGAAAAAATGGAAGGGTCTTTTAATCTAAAAGAATTAGGCGGGATTTATTCTCAACGTCTCGGAATAGCGCTACTCTTCCTGCTGCCTGCCCTATCCCTGGCTGGTCTGCCGCCCTTATCTGGCTTTTTCGCCAAGCTGGCGTTGGTGACAGCTGGTTTTAAGCTGCAGCAATACCTGATCACCGCAGTTGGCCTGGCAGTCAGCCTGATGACACTGTATTCAATGACCAAAGTGTGGAACGAGGCCTTTTGGAAGGAAAAGAAGGACCAGGCCGAGCCCCAAAAACACCTTCCCGTTTCTGCCTGGCTGTGGGTTCCAACAACGGCTTTAGTAGTGCTCTCAGTTTTGGCGGGCTTGTTGGCCGAGCCGTTATACCAACTGGCTGGGCAGGCCGCTGCTCAACTGGTTGATCGATCTGGTTATATCCAGGCAATCCTGGGAGTTTTACCATGAGCCTGCTCTTACTCAATGTACTGCTGGCAATCGCCTGGGCAGCGCTGACCGGTAGTTTTGGGCCGGCGGATCTGCTCTTTGGCTTTGCTCTAGGTTACCTGGTACTGTGGATTTCCACCCGAATGGGCAGGCAAAATAAGTACTTCAAGCAGATACCGCTGCTCCTGGGCCTGATTAGCGTTTTCCTTTCGGACCTGCTGCGCGCCAATATTCGCATGGCAAGTATTATTCTCTCACCACGCATGCGGTTGCGGCCAGCGGTAGTAGCTGTGCCATTAATCTTAAAATCTGAATCGGCAATCATCTTATTAGCAAACATGATGACCCTGACCCCTGGAACGCTCAGCCTGGACATTTCCACGGACCGGCAAATGCTCTTTATCCATACCGTGTACCTGGACGACCCTGAGCAATTCAAGCAAGAACTGCTCGAGGGTTATGAGCGGCGTCTGAAGGAGCTATTCGAGTCATGAGTGATATCTTGTGGAATATCATCCTGCTCCTTCTCTCCGCCGGCTTGATTAGTGTGTTTATCCGCCTGGTGCGTGGGCCTTACCTGCCTGATCGGGTGATCGCCCTGGATCTGATCAGCGTACTGGCCATGGGTTTTATTGTGGCCTATGCAGTGCGCTTCAACCAACCGAATTTTTTGGATGTCGCCATCATCCTGGCCATGATTTCCTTCCTGGGAACGGTGGCTTTTGCGTATTACCTGGAGAGGAGAATGTAATGCTGCGTGACATTCTGGTGATGGCGCTGATGCTTGGGGGTGCATTCTTCATGGCACTGGCTGGGCTGGGCCTATTGCGCATGCCCGACTTGTTCCTGCGCATGTCGTCTACCGCTAAAGCCGGGACATTGGGCGCCGGAATGATTTTACTTGGGGCAGCAATCCATTTCAATAACTTTAGTATTTCGACTCGTGCCGTGGCGATAATCATCTTCCTATTGCTGACAGCGCCAGTCGCCGCCCATATGATCGGGCGAGCCGCTTATTTTGACGGTGTGCCGCTGTGGAAAGGCACTGTCCAGGATGATTTACACGGACACTACCGGATCTCCACTCACAGCCTGGAGACTGGCGATGTTCCAGAAGACGACAGTCCCATCACTGATCAAGACGAAATTCCTGACAATAGCGACTTTGATCGCTAAAACCCCATCGATTTCAATACCATAAATTTCTTCCCCTTTGATCTAGCTCAAATATAGCCGGTGGTAGATCCCCTGCTGAAGAAGCAAGCAGATGCTCGCTTCCTTGCATGTATTTCCGTTGTTCATAGCCTCGTCAAGGATCAAGATCGCCGGATCAGCCAAAATGGCACGCCAGAAGGAGAGATTGGGTGCTGGTCCAGGCTGAGGGGATTTATGGTACAATACAAACAATTGAACATATGTTGAATTGTTCGCGGAGGCAAGCTGTGAATTTGTCCATTTTAGACGAACATACCGCCGCCCATGTCGCCGAGCTATTTCGGGCATTTAGCGACACCAGCCGTGTGCGCATCCTTTCTGCTGTGATCGAGCAAGAAGTCAATATTTCAACCCTGGCAGAGATGGTGGGATTGACCGAATCGGCTGTCTCCCATCACATGCGTGGCTTGCGCCAAATGCACATTGTTCGGGCGCGCCGAGAAGGAAAAGAAGTTTACTACAGTGTGATCGACCCGCACCTGGTTGCCCTGTTTCAGCAAGGCGTCAGACACATCCAGGAAGAATAAATCTATCCAGCATTGACCAAGACGGTTTAATAAACAGGGGTACAAGTGAAACTAGAAAACGCCGTCGAAAATGTCGATCCTGCGCAACTCCAGACACATCTGATTGGGCTGACTTACCAGGAGGTGCTTGAGCAGCGCGCCAAAACAGGGGAAAACCGCTTGCCCAGTGAAACCGGGATGTCGGCCTTGGCCATCCTGCTCAACCAGCTAAAGAGTCCCCTGGTGTACATAATCCTGACCGCCGCCGGGATTTCCCTGGTACTGAGTGAATTTGGCGATTTTGCCATCATCATTACCGTAGTAATCATTGACGTCATTCTTGGCTTTATCCAGGAATACCAGGCTCAAAGAACT
>JAYRWF010000031.1:0-2639 GCA_041918195.1 Anaerolineales bacterium | reverse complement strand
CCGTGATGGTTGCCCGAATTCGCGCCTCCTTTCTACCTATCCTGTTTGTCTTCTGCCTGGCGTTTAGCGCTCAACCGGCGCAATCCTCAGCGAGTGAGGGTTGGCAGGTTGCCAGTCGTGGAATTGTCCAGTTTGATCCCTGGGAATTGGTGACTGCTCTGGCCTGGTCGCCAGATGGTGATTGCCTGGTGGTTGCGGCAGGCAATTTTCTGTACCAGGTAGACCCGGTTAGCCGGCAGCGCTTTCGTTGGAGCGAGATCGGCGCTCTAACCACCGACCTGGCATTCAGTCCCCAAGGAGATCAGTTAGCGGCAGGCAGCCGGGATGGATTTTTGCGTATTTGGAGCCTGGATCCTCAGAAAGTCAACCAGGTTGGCAAACTTAACTCGCCCGACCTGATCTGGTCCGCCCTGGCGCATCGCAAGGGTCTCAATAGCCTGGACTACAGCCCAGATGGGTTGTTGCTGGTTTCAGGGGGAAATGATGGCATGGCGCGGATCTGGAGCTCAGTGGATGGTACACCGCTTGCTTCGATCATTGGTGGCGCTTATGCAGTCTCCGGAGTGGAGTTCATGCCGGATGGGGAGCTCCTGGCAGTCGCCAATGGCAACCTGATCCGCTTGCGCGAGATCGAGTCCACCCGCATCCAGGGTAGTTTTCGAGCGGAATCATCGCTGGCTTCGTTGGATGTCTCTCCCCAGGGGAACCTTATAGCCGCTAGTGACAGCAACAACCAGGTTCTGATCTGGAATCCCGCCCAAGGTTTTCGCACCGGGAACCCCACCTATCCGGATCCGTTGATGTTATCCGCTCATACCGGCCGGTCAGGCAGCACTCAAGCGTTGGTTTGGAAAGCCCTGTTCAGCCCAGATGGCTCCTGGTTGGTATCGGCCGGTGGGGATACTACAGTCCGACTTTGGGATCCCATGACTGGCTCCCTGTTGGCTACGCTTAACGGGCACCGCAAGGCAGTCACTAGCCTGGCTTTCAACCCTGATGGCCGCCTCCTGGCTTCAGGTAGCCTGGATGCTGCTGTCCGATTTTGGAAAATTGTCCCGCCGCCGGATTCTGATTAGTTGTTGATCCAACCAGCCTGGGCGCCCTGGCTGGCCTGGCACAGGTAGACCTGGGCCTGCCGCCCGGTAGCTTGTTCGTAACCTTGCTGCAGGTCAGCGATGAACGCTTCCGCATGCTTGCTTTCTACTAAGTTGACCGTACAACCGCCAAAACCAGCCCCGGTCAAGCGCGCTCCCCAACAGCCAGGCAGTCGCCGCGCCAGGTTGACCAGGCTGTCTAGTTCAGGTGTGCTGACCTCGTACAGATCACGCAGGCTGGCATGTCCAGCATACATCAAAGCGCCGAAGGCTTGCGGGTCATTCCGGCGCAACGCAGTGACGGCAGATTCCACCCTGGCGATTTCTTTAACCACATGCTCGGCGCGTTTTCGGATCAAAGGGGGTAGATAAGCGCTATAGGCGGCGAATTCGGTGGTTTTCACATCCCGCAGAGAAAGAATATCTGGCATGTACTGTCGTAGCAGTTCGACTGCCTGTTCGCAAGTCGCGCGCCGGTCATTATAGGCAGAAGTAACCAGCGACCGCCGTACTCCCGAATCGGCAATAACCACGACAGTTTCTGCGGGTAATGGCACTGCTTGCCATTCCAGGCTGCGAGTATCGAAGTACAATGCGTTGCCTTTTACGCCGCAAGCGCAGGCGAATTGGTCCATCAATCCGCAAGCCACGCCGGCATACTCGTTTTCAGCTCGTTGGCAAAGGCGCGCCAGGGACAGCCGGTCAAGCTCCCATCCGCCGGTTGTCTGCCAGAGCGCTCCAAAGCCCACCTCGACCGCTGCAGATGAACTAAGCCCGGCGCCGATCGGGACATTTGATGAATAGATTGCGTTCAGGCCGCAAACTGAGAAGCCAGCCTCTTGTAAAGCCCAGGCCACCCCGGCAGGATAGAGCGCCCATCCCGGTAGCGGCTGGCCTTCCAGGTCATTTTTCTGGTCTAGTTGATCAAGATGAAATCGCACGGATTTCTGGATGTCCATCGCGACCAATCGAACAATCCGCTCTGGGTTGATACTCGCCAGCCAATCGACCTGCCGGTCAATAGCCGCCGGTAATACCGACCCCGCGTTGTAATCAACATGCTCCCCAAGTAAGTTAACCCTACCGGGTGATTTAGCCCATAATTCCGGCTGAGATTGAAAGTGATCGCGAAAGGCGGTTTCGAGTGAATTTTGCATCCAAAATTCCTCATTGGGTTAGCAATATCCCAATGACACTGAGCAAGCTCAACAAAGCGATCATGAACAAGACGTACCCGGCCAGGCGTCCCAGGATTTCGCCTTCCCGGCCAGCCAGGCGAGTGGTGCTGGCGCCAACGACGATTTTGGCCGGTGCAGTCAGGGAGCCCAGCGATCCTCCCACTGTTTGCGCCGCCAGGATTACTGCCAGGCTGAAACCGAGTATCTCCGCGGTCTGGCGCTGCAGCGCTCCAAATACCACATTGGAGTTAGTATTGCTTCCGGTCATGAATGCCCCCAGAGCGCCAATCCAGGGTGAAACCAGGGGGAATAGAGTGCCTAACACGCCTGCCATACCGCGTGCGATCACATCCGTCATCCCGGCCTG
>JAYRWF010000030.1:0-3881 GCA_041918195.1 Anaerolineales bacterium | reverse complement strand
GGTTCATCTCAGGGGAGCAAGCGGCGCAGGCGGATGCGCCAGCTCATAGGAATCCAGGCATAGATCCAGGGGCGGACTTTGGCCTTGAAAACCAGCGGTGAAAACCAGCCCCCGCCTTCGCGATAATGAACGCGCATCATTTCTGGCCAGCAACGATCATCCGAGACGACCGATTTTCCGGTCTGGTGCAGCCGAAAGTTCGCCCACAGTTGCGGTGTGTAGACCAGGGGCGCCTGACCGGCCAGGCGTACCCACAGGTCGTAATCCATGGCGAAGTAGAAGGTGGGGTCCAGCGGGCCAACTTTCCGCCACAGGTCTGCTCGAAAGAAAGCTGCTTGCTGCGGGATGTGGACGTATCCCTGGCGCAGGCGGCGGTAATCGGTTTGCCGGGCTGGGAACTTGCCCAACACCGCGCCGTGTTCGTCGATCAAGTTGGCATCGCCGTATACCATGCTTGCCTGTGGGTGCGCTTGCAGGGCTGCCACAGCCTGGCTGACCGCCTGCGGCAGGTAGGTATCATCGGAATTTATCCAGGCCAGGATTTCTCCCTTGGCCCGAGCAAAGCCTTTGTTGATCGCATCGGTTTGTCCCTGGTCGCGCTCCGACACCCACCAGCCAAGCCGGTCGGCATAGCGTTGGATAATCTCGGCACTGCCGTCGGTGGAGCCGCCATCGACAATAATGTATTCAAGGCGCGGGTAGTCCTGGCCAAGCACAGATTGAATCGTTTCTTCAATAAAATGAGCTTGATTGTAAGAAGGAGTGACAATCGAGACAAGCGGCGTGGGGTTCATCGGCATCTAATCCCAGTTCAGATCAGGATAGTAAAGGCTGGCGACATCTTCGGTGAGCTGGCGAACGCGCCGGATTTCCTCGGAGCTCATTCTTTTCTTCCAGTTATGCAGGGCGGCCCGGCTGTCCAGGCGAACTGCATAGACATTCTGGCTGCTTGCCTCGCTTGGATTGTCGGAACTACTGGATTCAAGGATCGTTTTTTGCGCTAGCGGATTGAAATCCAGGCCAAGCGCGGCATACAGGGCTTGATAACCTTTCAGCGGGTCTAGCGAGAGATCTTCGTGCCGGACAACCTGGATCTGGGGAAACCGGTTTTTGAACTCGGCGACGACTGAATACGCAACCCGCCACAACAGGCTGCCCTGGGCAAGGATATCGTTGGAAGCGGTGCGCTTTTCTTCTGCGACCAGGCCTTCAATCTCGGCCCGGAAAGGTTCGATCCAATCGCGCATTAACAGGGGTTGGTCGAGCAGATCCTGGAAATGAAATGGCCAGTTGAGGCGTTTCAAGCTGCTGGCAAAAGCAGCCGGGTGGCGTACGGTAACCACGACCTGGCAGTTGATGCGCTGGATGAACCAGGGGATAGAAAACAGCGCAAAGGGATCCTTGAGCAGTGGACGCTGGCGCGGGCCTGCTGATAAAGCGCTCAACCTGGCCTGCCAGAAGGTCCTGGCATCCCGGCCCATCCGGAGGAAATCTTTCCTGGAGCGCAAGGAACGGATTTCACTGCCCAGGTGGTATTTGAAATCCAGCATCTCTTGAAAGGCAGGGAAATAACCAGCCTCGTTTTCAGGGCAGATGTAGGTGTACCAATGCCGGATGGGGATCCTGAGCACACCGGGCCGGTGGAGCACGTTCAATGGTTCGCTGATATAGGCAGTCTGCCCGCTGGCAGCCAGCATCTTGCCTACCCAGGTGGTGCCGGTACGGTGCGCGCCGGTAACCAGGATGGGAGTGTTCATAGCTTCAGGCCTGGCCAATCCTGGATGGTTTGGATTTCTGGCGGCAAGGAGAGCAGCTTCTGGCGGGCAGAAGCTGGGCGCAACAGTCGATCGGCGCTTTTTTTGAGTCCTACCTGTGCCAGGAGGGCATAGGTGATCCGGTGCCAGTGCTTGAGGGCATAAAATGGGCTGTTTAACAGGGCCCTGGAATAGTAGCGCAGCGCCTCGCCAGGCTGGTCGCCATCCAGGTAATAACGGGCTTCCAGGCGATAAGCTCCACCACGGATGGCGCGTTTGTGCTGGCGAAAGAGCGGCGCCAGGTCAGGCTGGGTCTGCATCCATTCCAGGCTGCGCTGGGTTTCCCGGCTGAAGCCGGCCGCTTGCTTGACATTCTTCGCACCGGCGTGCTGGCGGGCTGCCGCCAGCACGTGAGGAATATGCTGGATCGGCGCCAGGCGCGCCATGCGAATCCACAGATGGTGATCGAGCATGAAATGGTAATCCAGGTCGAGGTAGCCGGCTTGTTCCAGGACTGCCCGGCGCATAAAGACGGCCGGTTGGCAGATTATTCGGAAACTGAGTAAATCGACCAGGTTCCAGTTGCGAAAAGCCAGCTTGTTCACTGGCCGCCCGGTTTCATCAATACTCAAAGCATCGCCATACACCATTCCCAGGGCCGGGTTGGCGTCCAGGACTGCCACGGCGCGTTGGATCGCTCCGGGCAGATAGATGTCATCCGAGTTCAACCAGGCGATGACCTCGCCGGTAGCTCGCCGGAAGCCTTTATTAATTGCCTCGGCCTGGCCCCGGTCTGGTTCAGAGACCCACCAGGCCAGGCGGTGGGCGTAACGGCGGATAATTGCCGGGCTTTCATCCGTGGAGGCGCCATCCACGACGCAATATTCCAGATGGACGCCGTCCTGCTGAAGCACCGACTGGATGGTTTGTTCCAGGAAGGCGGCCTGATTATATGAAGGGGTGACAATCGAAACCAGGGTCATGGCGATCCGGAGGTACTGCTGGTCGGGGCACGGAGATCGTAAATGATATAGCCTTCGCCTTCCGCCAGGAGGGGGAAATTATCCGTTAGCATTTGCTTTAAATCTGGCTGGTCGTTGAACTGGTTGAAGGCAGTGATCAGGAAATACGATTTACCCTCGGTCCGCTTGGCAAAATAACTTTCGAATTCTTTGCTGCTGCCTCGCAGGCTGGCCAGGGTGCGTTCACCGCGATTCGGCCATAAGCTCACCTTGCGCTGGCCGTAATACATTAGTGGGTAACCGTATTCCTGGGTCAGGGCAATGATACTGCCATCGCGGGGAAGCTGGGAAGCAATTTGCTGCCAGTGTTCGGGTTCTACCCGGTAATCTTGGGCTTTCAGGGTGGTGATCGAAATCCAGGCATTGAACAGCAGACCGATCGTGGCGACGGCAGCCAGGGCGATCTTCCAGATGGCTTTTTCTTGTGCGGCTCGTTGGATGATGATTTCGGCCAGAGGCGCCAGCGACAGGGCAATGATCGGGATAAGCTGGAGATGATAATACGAGTGGGTATACATCTGGTAGGGCAAGAACAACCCATACAGGACATAGCCTGCCCACAGGCTGATGAGCAACGCCCGGTAGCGCGGCGCAGCCAGGATGACGCCTGCCAGGCTGAGCAGCAGGGCGGTCAGACCCATCAGGTTTTGAACCAGGTTGAGCCAGCGAATATAAAAATCTGGTTGGAGCAGCAGGTGGGATAGCGAGATAGTCCAGTCCTGGAAGTATTCTGAAGCACGTCCCTGGCGGTTCATGTAGAACAGGAAAGTTGGTGCAATCAGCAGGGCGGCCATTGCCCAGACCTGGGCGCTGCGCCAGGCGCGCCGGAAGCCGAGCGAGTTGAGCACCACGACAACTGCAACTACCGCCAGGATGTAAGCGGCGACGAATTTGGTCAGGACGGCGATGCCGCCGAATAAACCAGCCAGTAGCGCCCACTTCCAGTCTGGTTTCTCGGACCAGCGATAAAAGCTGTAGACTGAAAGCACCATCCACATCACCATCCCTGGATCAGGTTGGAAGGAACGGCTAGCCTGGACGGAAAAGGGCAAGATCAGGTAATAGCCCAGCGCGATCAGCGCCGCCAGGCCCGCGCTGAGCTGGC
>JAYRWF010000029.1:0-1796 GCA_041918195.1 Anaerolineales bacterium | reverse complement strand
GTTCGAGGTAGGAGCGGAGTACTTTAACCAGTTCTGGCTCGTCTTCAATGATCAGAATTGTTGCCATAGTACCATTATATAAGAATAGCGCCGTTTGGCGGCGCTATTCTTCGCAGGGGTATCATTTAGGGTTGCTGCCAGCGGCCGCCCATCCCTGGGCAGTTTTCTGGGCCGAAACCATTGGTTCCCATTCGTTCGACCCGGCTGAGCATCCAATCTGCCTGGGTCTGGGTTATCTTCCCATCAGTTAGAGCCAGGTTGATGGCGTTCTTGGCAACTTCAACCATCTTAGTCTGGAAGGCCTCCAGTGTCATGCCTTGTGCTTGGGCGATTTGCCACATCGTTTCACCGGCAGCCAGGCGCTCTTCCACCTGGTCAACCGTCAAGCCAAGCGCTTCGGCCATAGCCTGGACTTTGTACTCGTGCAGCGGGCCATTCGTAGCCTGCACTTGCCCAGTGATTCGACCCTGGCGAAAGCCAGCTTTCCATCCCTGGTGACCAGCGTCCATCATTCCCATCCGGGCGCCTCTCCAGCCCATCCCGGGCCAGGCGTTAGCGCCATCGTCGGCAGACGGTGGGGTAGGCGGGGTTTGTGATTGGGCGTACACCAGACCAGCAACTCCCAGCACAACCAGGGTAATCAGCGCCCCTAGACCGACATAGATTAGTTTCTTAATCATTTTGCTACCTCCTCAAAGTTTTGGAAGGTATTTTCCGGCGAGGCCGTAAAATACACTACGATATTGATTGTAGTATATTCGATAGATGTGAAGAAGTTGTGAAAAACGTTCGAAAAATTTATGAAGCTTGAACATCTTGAATTAGCTGTACGATCTTTTGGGCGCAACTGGCGATAGTCTGAGCCAGTTGCTGGTTGGGGATATTCCAGGTTGTGGAGGGCATGAAGGTGATCACAGTATTGTCATCGAATATCTGGTAGTGCAGGCCAAAGAGCCTGGCATAAGGCAGGCGTACGCCTGGCCGGCCGATGACGGGGATCTGGGGGTATATTTCGGGGTGTGAAATCAAAATTTCGGTGCGCAGCCCTTCGAAATAGCCGAGTTTTTTCAAGATGACCATTCCCACGAAGTAGAAAAGCATTGCTCTCCGACGGCGCGCTTTCGGTAAGCTGAGCATATAAGTAGTTGCCAGGTCAGTCAGGGTAAGCTGGTTGCGAGCTTGCTGTGTAGCTTCATTTTGAGAGGCAATCGCTTGCTGTAACAGGGGGATGACCTGGGTCTTGTCGGGGTTGGTGACATCCAGCTTTTCGACGCATGCCACTACTTCTGGTGTGGTCACTTTTTGGATGGTCATATCCGTACAGCGATAACGACTCATGCTCAGGAATTGGGCGATGGCCGGCATGGCGCCAGTCAGGCGGTGGACTGCCATTTCCAGGGCGACAATAAAGACTGGTACAGCTTGTAAACTTTGCTCTTTGAAAAATTTCCGTCCAAAGCCCTCGATTGTGTAGGTTGCCGGCTGATCGTCCAGGACTGCCCGGATATCCTTATTGGCCAACTCAAGCAACTCAGGCGCAATGTCCCATTCCAACCGGAGTGGATCAGCCAGAAAAGCCTGCGGTTCTACTCCGATCGGGAGTGGCCAACCGGCAGCGCGTTTTTGGATTTCAGCCCCGCCGCGCATCATCACATTTCCATCCAGGTAGCAGGTGAAATTACAAATCAGGCAGGCTTTGCTATTGCCAAAAATCACGATTTGTAGGCTTGAATGGTACCAGCGATTGCCAATATTTCCAACCTGGGCCAGGCGTGTTGCCTCCGCCGCGTTTTCAG
>JAYRWF010000028.1:0-2488 GCA_041918195.1 Anaerolineales bacterium | reverse complement strand
GCCCTCGCCCTGGCGGCCTTCGCCGCTGGCGTGTTGGCCCTTGGGCTCAACGCCCGAAAAATGAGCCTGAACACCGCAACGGCTCTCTTCCTGGCCTTCGGTTTTGGCCTGATGCTCTTCCAGTCGCGCCGCTTTATCGAATACTTCCCCGCTTTCAGCCTGGTTTTTGCTGCCTTCGCCTGGAGCCCGATCCTCGCTCCCGATTCGGATCCGGGCTCATCAGAAACCGCAATGGGAGACCAGCCATCCGCAGCCCTGCTGCGCCGCCAGGCGCTCAGCGCACTGCTCCTGGCGCTGATTTTAATCCCCGCTGCGCTGCTCACCCTGCGCGATGCCCAGGATAGCCTGCGTGGCTCCAAACCCTACCGCTTGTTTGCCGGCGCCAGCGCCTGGCTGGTCGAAAATACCCAGCCTGGGGAGCGAATTTTTCAAACCGATTGGGATGATTTCCCGCGCTTGTTTTATTACAACACCCACAATACCTACCTGATCGGGCTCGACCCGACCTACATGCAGCTTTACAATGCGGCGATGTATGCTGAATGGGTTGACCTGACCCGTGGGCGGGTCGAGCTGCCCTCCCAGGCCATCCAGGAACGCTTTGGCGCTCGCTACGTGATCAGCGACCTGCTCCACCAGGATTTCATCCGCCAGGCTGCCGCCGACCCGGCGATGCAGGAAGTATACCGGGATATCGGGTCGGTGGTTTATCGTATTCAGCCATAAGCGGTGTTTCGTGAAAAATCGGCCGGCTGATTTTTCGCGATAAGGGTAAGCTATTCAATACCCCCTCTCTTATCAAAAGAAACCTTTTGTGGTAAATTCAGGCTCATGCCCAGCGTAAAGTTTGATTGGCAAGATGATGGTTATTTCCAGACTGACCGGCGCGATCTGCGCGGCATCTTCTGGGTGATGCTCTTCACCATGCTGTTAAATTTCGCCGCCACTGGGGTGAAAATTACTGCTGGTGTGTTGACTGGCGCGTTGAGCGTGGTCGCCGACGGCCTGGATAGCCTGTTTGACGGCCTGTCGCACGTCTCCGGTTTTGCGGGCCTGTACGCTGCCTCCAAACCGCCGGATGCCGAGCACCCCTACGGACACCGTAAATTCGAAACCGTCGCCGCCCTGAGCATTGCCTTCTTGCTCTTCATCACCACCTGGCAATTGCTCGAGACAGCCTGGAACAGGCTGCTCAACCCGCAGCCGCCAACCGTCAACCTGTGGGTGGTTGGGGCATTGATTGTCTCAATGCTCATCCAGGCCGGTACCGCCTGGTACGAATATCGCCAGGGGCGGCGCTTGAACAGCGAATGGTTGGTAGTCGATAGCTTGCACACCCGCGCCAGCATCCTGGTCACAATCTCGGTCCTGGTTGGGCTTGGCCTGGTGCGGCTCGGTTTTCCGGTAGCCGATCCAATCCTGGCGGTTTTCGTGGCAATGATGATTGCCAAAATCGGGGTCGATATTTTACGCGAGACCCTGCCCGTGTTGGTGGACCAGGCGCCGGTGGATCCGCGCAAGATTTCTGAGCTGGCAGCCTCGGTGGCAGGGGTCTATTCTTCTCACCGGGTGCGCAGCCGTGGTACGCCGGATAGTGCGGCGGTTGACCTGCATGTGCGCGTCTCGCCCGACTTGACGGTCGAGGCTGCCAATGCTATCGGCGACGAAGTTCGCCGCCGTTTGCTGGCCGTTGAGGGGATTAACGATGTCACCGTTCACCTCGAGCCCCAGCGCGACCAGAAAACTGAGGCAGCTGACATCTATGCCACCCTGCAGCATATCGCCCAGGGCCTGGATCTGCGCGTCCACGAAGCCTGGACGCACCGCACCGGCGGCCGGTTGTATCTTGAGACCCACCTGGGCGTCGACCCCTGCCTGACCCTGGGCGAGGCGCATGGCCTGGTTGACCGCCTGGAGCACGAGCTGCGCCATCGCCTGCCAGAAATCGATGAGGTGCATACTCACATCGAAATGGCTTCCAAGCAAGTCCAGGAAGGTGAGCCTGTGCCTGCCGAAATCGAAGACGCAATCTGCGCTGAGATCCAGCGCGTGGTGGATGCGACGCCAGGGGTGCGCGCTCCACGCCGGGTCCAGGTCCATCGCCTGGCCAATGGCCAGCCGGGCTATTATGTCTCCCTCGAATGTAGCCTGGAGCAAGACCTGCCGGTCAGCGATGCCCATCAGCTCTCCTCGCAGATCGAGCACGAACTCAGCCGACGGATGAGCAACGTCGTCGATGTTTTTGTTCACCTCGAGCCGCCAGGAGCAACTCCGGTTGGCTAAAAATATAACCCTTTGGAAGCTGCTCCAACAGCTCGGCCAGGCGCCTATCTTGCAGGAGCAGGTTCTCGAGCAGGTGGGTACACTGGATGCTGCGACTGGCAGCCTGCCTCCCGGGGCGTACACCACCCTACGCACCTATTCCTTAACAAAGATTACCAACCCGGAAAGCCATTTTCTTCGCCTGGAAGAGACCGCCCGCCTGGCT
>JAYRWF010000027.1:0-5094 GCA_041918195.1 Anaerolineales bacterium | reverse complement strand
CCGATGACTTGATCGTTTGCCAGGCAGCGAATTAGAAAATGAAAAATATCCGGCGGTTCCTTATCAAACCAGGCCCGGGTTTGGTTAACCGAGAAAGGTCGGGATGCTTCCGAAGCCATAAAACGCCAATATTCCGAGTCGCGCGACCACTTTGCGATCATGGAAGCAAGCTCCTCGTAGTCAACAGCCGCCAGGCGTACCAGGCGGCCTTTCATAAAATTGTAATCCATCTCTTATACCACCGGTGGATTGGTCTTATACCAGTCTGATCGCAAAATTCCCATGATCAGGACATCATATCGCTGTCCTGCCCGGTGAATCACCTGGCGTTGACGGCCTTCTAGTTTGAACCCAACCTTTTCATAGGACCGCTGGGCGCGCTGGTTATATTCGAATACTGCCAGCGAGACTCGCTGTAAGTTTAACTCATTGAAAGCATATTGAACAATCAAGCGCATCGCCTCGCTGCCGTATCCTTTCCCCCATTCTGCCCGATCACCAATCCCGATAGCCACCCAGGCATTGCCATGGTTCCACTCAATATCCATTAACCCGATGAAACCCACTAGCCGGTCACCTTCCAAAGTATGAATATCGAAGAAAAACTCTTCTTGGGTTTCTTTGCTCAGGTCTTTTTCTAGCCATTCTTTGAACTTCTTCTCGGACCACAGGGCGGCTGGATCGGTGTGAAGCAAACGCTGGTATTCGGTATCACGCTCCCAGCGTGCAAAAGCCTTACCAATTACCTCTGGCTCATCGGCAGCAAGCCGCACCAGATTCCCACGTAGCAGCGCCGGATTCATGCCTCCTCTCCATTCTGTACCTGCCATTCGTTACGCAGCAAACCAAGATGGATTGCATCCCAGCGTTTGCCATCCCGGACATAGGCTTCTCGCCGGCGAACTTCCTCAATAAAACCGAGCTTTTGGAAGACGTGAAGGGCGACCGGATTATACTCAGGCACGATGGCTGACAGGCGATAGAGGTTCAGTTCGCTGAAAGCATAGTTTAGCACCAGACGCAGTGCCTGCATGCCATAACCCCGCTGGCGGTCATTTGCATCACCAATCCCGATCTGGATGTGCCCACCACCGTTGGTCCAATCGACCCAGAACAGGCGCACAAACCCAATCAGCCGGTCGTCGTCTTTGCCGCGGATCGTGAAGTAAAACAGGCTGCGGCTTTCTTCTATTTCTTTCTCAATCGCTTCATAGCGTTTTTTGATTTGTGCTGCAGAAGCTGGGCGAAAGGGCTGAGGACTTAACATACGCATGTAGATCGGATCTTCTGTCCATCTGGCCTCGATATCGGCGTCGGTTTCGTGATGGATCGCCCCGAGACAGATGGACTCGCCCTCAAATAGTGGGTCTTGAATTTTCATGAAAGGACTCCTGAAAATTGTTATTTTTATGAGAATTAGACTGTAGACTGGTGACAGAATCCGACGCGGGGGATGCCTACCGGATTATCTCATACTTGTCGATTACTTCGCCAGAGCGAGTGATGAATTCAAAGTGAATCCGGGTTTCATTGGCAATAATCAGGATCGCGCCGTAATCGTCGCTATAGCGGACTTTACTTTCCTCAAGTACAGAGGTGAAATAATAAATCTCGCCCCCGCCCAGGCCGTTGACAAAATAGGGAATCCCGTCCACTTCTAAACGCTCGTAGATGTGGTCGTGGCCGGAAAGCACTGCGCTTGCGCCCCAATCCTGAAATGGCCAGCGCATCCAATCCACAGAACCTTGCAAGCCCGAAGAATAGGGCGACTGGTGAAAAATGACCAGTTTCCACGGGCGGTCCGATGTCGCTAACCGTTCTTTCAACCATTGTGCCTGGACTGACCGGCGTGACACCCCGTCGGGCTCGCGCGAATCGCTGCTCACTGCGAAGACATGCACTGGTCCCCAGGTAAAATCATAATACCTCTCGTTGCCCGGTAGCTCGAAATAATCCAGGTAAGCTTGCCCGCGGTCGGTGTCCCAGTCATGATTGCCTAAGGTGGGGAAGTAACGCAGCCGGTCTGCGCCAGGGCCATATTGGCCAGCATAAGGGGTAATATACTGGTGGTAAAACGCGCCAATATTTTGATCAATCGTTTCAGCTGCTCCCGAGGGATAATTGTTGTCCCCCAGGGTCAGGATAAAGTCGGGGTTCCAGCTTGATACCAGCCGGGCCACATCGCCAGCATTGGAATCGCCGCTGCCATAATCTCCAATCACTGCGATCCTCAATTCCGCTGGGACGGTCGCCGTCGCGGTTGGAATTCGGGCAACTTCTGTTGGCTGCTTAGGTATAGCGGTGGGGGATGTTTCGCTGGCTTCGGTTGAGTCTGGCGCACTGAATTGCTCGTTTGGCGTTGGGAGTATTTCCTCGCTTGGGAATACTGGCGTTTCCGGGGTGTTAGTCGCCTCTGACCAGGTGGTCAGCGACCCATTTCCGGTTTGGATTGAACAAGCAACCAGCAAGCAGATGCTCAGGATGCCCGTGCAGGCCAGGGTCAGGATGTGTGCGGATCGAAATTTCAAAAAAACTCCGCCCTCAAGGCCTGGTTGAAAACAACCACTCCTCATAGAACCCAGCCAGGGATTGTCCGGAAAGGGTCTCAAACCTGGTTAACAGGTCTTCTGGCTCGGCGATTTGATACTGGAAGGTCTGGAAATAATCCTTTAATGTAGCGAAGAAGGCCTGGTCGCCAATCAAAGCTCTCAAAGCATGGAAGAATAAGGCGCCTTTTGTGTATACAATCCGGCCATAAAAGGCCTGGTTTTCTGGGCGCTCGAAATATTCCAGGCTTTCTATGATCGGCCGGTCTTCGCCATCACCGAGGACTTTATCATAACTTTGCTGCCAGGTCTCCTGCATGACCCTGACTCCTTGATCCTGTCCAGTCTCTTCATAGTATAGGAGGGATGAATAGGTGGTCAGGGCTTCGTCCAGCCAGGGATGTTCAAAGACATCGGTCCCACCCAGGTTATACCACCATTGGTGGGCTACCTCATGGGCGGTCGCCACGCTGAAGCGAGGATTTTCTGGTTGGTCGTACAGGAAATTACCGATCAGCACGATCCCTGGGAACTCAACCCCAGCCGCATTCTTCATCGGTGCATCGATTACATCCAGCTCAGTGAAAGGATACTCCCCAAAAGCCGCGTTGTAGATTTCCAGAGAATCAGCGGCAATCTCGAGCGCCTGCTTTCCAGGTCGGCTATGACCTTTCAGGTAATACGAATTAACCTGGGTGCCTGAGACCATTTCACTGGCGACTTCAAAATTCGGGCTCATGATTAAGAAAAATTCCCTTGCTGGCCCACTTTCAAACTGCCAGGTGGAAATACCATCCTGCTTAGTCCGGCTGCTCGCTATACCCGTCGCTGCAATGATCTGGTTATCGGGGGCCTGGACTTTGACGGAATATTCGGCCATTTCGGCGTAGACCGAATCCCCAATCGGTGAGGGTAAATCCAGGTTCCATCCGTCCTGGTCATACACAGCTAGCATCGGATACCAGGCTGCCAGGGCCAGGACCTCACTGGTGTAGTTGAAAATGCCATAACCGCTGTCATTCGTCCCATAGTCCCTGGGCACCGTCCCGTTGAAGTTAATCTCAAGTTGAGTTTTTTCGCCTGGCGCCAGGGGGGTAGGGAGTTTTACCTCCAGGGCGGTATTTTGACGCGAATAGATCGGCCGGACGGTTTTCCCATCGACCTGGATATTAGAAACCGTTAGGGATCCATCACCAAAGACATCCTGACCATTAGGAAGCAGGCGCAAAAATATCTGATCGAGCGGGGCTGCGCTGTTGTTCGTATAGGCGATATTGGCTTGGCCGTAGTATGCCAGGCCTGGCAAGTCAATCTGGAGCATGATGTCATACTTGGTCAGTCCAGTGAGGGCTTGCGCTGGGCTGAATTTCATAACTTGGGGAGCTTTTGACCGCTCGGTTGGAATTGATGCAGTTTGACCAGCTTCAGCAGATGCAGTAGCAGCGGGGGTGCTGGTTAGGGCAGCCGGGCTTGAATTCCTCGGTGTGGGTGTAGGAAGGCCGGCTGGCATGCGAATAGTCGATAGCTTGGTGAACGCAGCTCCTGGCTTGCAGGTACCAACAGAGGTGATCAGGACGGAGCATTCTGCCCACTCGCCTTCGAAATCGATCAGCACGTAAAAGGTATCCAAATTCTGCGAATCGTAACCGCTGAGATACAGGCGATAAGGCCGGTCTGCCAGGAAGAGGATAGGACCGAGCGCCTTATAATGTTTCTCCGCGGAAAGTTTTGGATCAACCTTTTGGCCATTTAACCCCTGGTGAAATTCAAGCAGGTCGCCAATCTGAACGATCGCCCGGCTGAACGGTTCGTTGATGTAATCATAAGCGACCTGACCAGCCAGAGCAAACAACGGGACTACAACCATCAGGGTCAGGACCTGCATTACGAAGGTATGGGCGCTGCGAGCGGTTTCTATCAGGTATGCCTGTAAAGTGCCCGCCAGGGTGGAGCAGAGTAAAACCAGGATGTAAACCACCACCATGCGGCTGTTCATGTTTTCTGGATAAGGGTAGGCCAGGCTGGCAAAATCCGGTTTCAGAGCTTTTAGTAATGGTGTCAAGCCTTCAAAGGGCAGGCGGCTGGCGACCAGGCAGAAAATCAGGCCTGTGGTGAACCAAATCACTGCCCCGGCCAGGCTGCTATCCGTGCGGCTGGTGGTCCAACCGGCTAAACCGCCGGCCAGGCTGCACAGGCCGGTTCCCAGTAAAAATTTTAGCCAGGGAAAACCGGCTGAAGAACTGGCCAGGCCAAGCGCTTCACTGCCCCAGGTGGTCAGGCTGAAAGCCAACCCTGCCAGAATACCATACGTAAGGCCAGCGTTTAAGTCGCTGGCACTACTGGAACGCTTATCTTTACTCATGAAAAGCCTTACTTCTTGCTCAGTCGAAATATACTTCCAGTATGTTCTACTACGTATATTTCCCCAGGTTCATCCTCGCCAAAGGAGCTGATCCGTCCTAACTCCTCAAATAAAAGTTTGCTTTGCCATTCTCCTTGCAGCGAAATGAGCAGACCGCTAATGTTCCCTGAGCAGTAATCTGCAAAT
>JAYRWF010000026.1:0-1549 GCA_041918195.1 Anaerolineales bacterium | reverse complement strand
TGGCGTGACCGGATCGTCGATGATCATCATGAAGCCGACCGGGGCCTTGCCAGCCTGGATTGCCCAGAAGCGGGCGTGGGGGCTGACATGGGCCTGGGCCAGGGAGATGGCGTTGTCGGCGACCATGCCGCGCTGGATTTCGCCCAGCGTCTCGCTCAGCAAGCAGATGCCGCGCACGGTGTCTTCGGTGACCTCGGCCAGCTCGACCGGCGCGTAGTCGCCCATTTCCTGGCGCAGCAGGTCGCGCAGCGCCAGGGCGGCTCCGGACAGAGCCGGCGCGCCGGGCAGGCCTTCGGTCCACTTGACCAGCAGGTCGAGGGTCAGCTCCCACCAGTGGATTTCGGTCTCCGGGTCGGTGACCTCCGTGACCAGCAAGCCCAGGAACATCTCGAGCTGCCAGCGGCGCTTCTTGACCACGTTGGGCAGGACGGTTTCAGCGGATTGCAGGCAGTTTTCCAGGGCGGTTTGGATCTCGGGGGAGAGGGAGGCTTCTTGAATTTGGGTCTGCAGGGCGTCATTCATATTTGGGTCCATTCAAAAGGATGTGATAGGATAATTGTACTGGATTTTCGAGGTGTAGGGTATGCTATACTGAGGTTTAAGACGGCTGGACAGGAGCATGAGTTGAACGACACGAATCGGATCGAGGCCTATTGGCAGAAATACCTGACTGGGCTGGGACCAGCGCATCCCGACCGGGCAGAGGGTTATATCGTAGACAGCTTTGGCGACTCCCCCGAGCTGGCTGAAGAGTTGGTTGCGCTGGTCCTGGCAGGGGTGAAAACTGCCACTTGTTCAGCGTTGTGGGAATGGCAGGCGGAGGGCAGCGAACTCCCGACTGTTGGGCTGAAGACGATCGTTTTAGACGGGAAGAGAGATCCAGTTTGCATCCTGGAGACCTATGAGGTGACGATCCTGGCCTACGAAGCAGTCGATGCCAGCTTCGCTTATGATGAGGGTGAAGGCGACCGCTCGCTGGAATACTGGCGCCAGGCGCATTGGCGTTACTTTTCTCGCACGCTACCCCGGATTGGTAAAGTCCCCAGCCTGGAGATGCCCCTGGTTTGCGAGCGTTTCCGGGTCGTCTATCCGCTGGGACTGGATTGAGAGCACCGGTTTGATCGAAACGATCTTAATTGGCGTCTCGGTTCTACTGCTGATCAGCGTCCTGGTCAGCAAAATCTCCGACCGCTTTGGGGTACCCGCGCTGCTGTTGTTTCTCATCCTGGGCATGCTGGCTGGCTCGGATGGAGTGGGCGGGATTTACTTCGACAACCCGGCCCAGGCCCAGTTCATCGGGGTGATCGCCCTGATTTTGATTTTGTTTTCGGGCGGCTTGTCGACCGAATGGGCGGCGATCCGGCCAGTGGTGCGCCAAGGCGCTTTGCTGGCAACGCTGGGGGTGCTGATCACCGCCCTGGTCATGGGGCTGTTCGCCAGTTGGCTGCTCGGTTTCCCACCGCTGGCCGGGCTGTTGCTTGGCGCAATCGTTTCCTCCACGGATGCGGCGGCGGTGTTCTCTGTGCTGCGCTCGAAAGGCATCCATCTC
>JAYRWF010000025.1:0-9687 GCA_041918195.1 Anaerolineales bacterium | reverse complement strand
CGGATCCGGAAAAACTGTACGCCGAGGTCGAATTTGCTCGCCAGGTCTACCGGCGCGGCGGATTTGCCACCCTGGATGTGACTGACAAGCCGATCGAATCGACCGCCGACGAGATCATCCGCCTTATCTCTCGCTTGCCCTCCGAATAGCGCAATGCCCATTTTTCCACCCGAGGACTCCGAGCTGATCCTATACGATCACCGCCAGGAGAGTTGGCTGTATTTTCGACAGCCAGCCCGTCTGGTAATCGCCTGGCAGGTCGCCCAGGTCATCCCGGCCCTGCAACAGATCGAGCAGGAAGTCGAGATGGGTGGCCATTATGCGGCCGGCTTCCTGGCTTACGAGGCCGCCCCGGCCTTTGAAAAGGCCTTCCAGGTGCATCCTCTTCACGGCCGTCCCTTTCCGCTGCTCTGGTTCGGGATCTACAACCCGCCCGAACGCCTGCCGCGCCAGGCCCTTCCAGTAGGGCCTACCCACCTGCCAGATGGTTGGCTGGCGGACATCGCCGAACCTGCTTACCGGCGATCAATCCGCAAGATCAAATCTTATATCGCTCATGGGGAGACCTACCAGGTCAATTTCACCTACCGCCTGCGCGCGGCCTGCCCAGAGAGCGCCTGGGGAGTCTTCGCCAGCCTGTCCGGCGACTTCCCACCCCCGTTTGCCGGCTACCTGCAGACGGACGGTTGGGCGATTGGCTCGCTTTCCCCTGAGCTGTTTTTCAGCCTGGACGGCGACCAGATTACCAGCCGCCCGATGAAAGGCACCGCCCCGCGCGGGCTGACCTCCGCCGATGACCGCCGCCAGGCGGTCTGGTTGATGCGCTCGGCCAAGAACCGGGCCGAAAATGTGATGATTGTCGACATGGTCCGCAACGACCTGGGCCGGATTGCCCATACCGGCAGCGTCCAGGTGCCGCGCCTGTTCGAGGTCGAAAAATACCCCACCGTCTGGCAGATGACCTCTACCGTCCAGGCGGAGACCCGCGCCAGTTTGGCCGAGATTTTCGGCGCCCTGTTCCCACCCGCTTCGATTACCGGCGCGCCGAAAATCCGCACCATGCAGTTGATCCACGAATTGGAAAGCAGCCCACGGCGGATCTATACCGGGACGCTCGGCTACTACGCCCCCGGACGCCAGGCCTGTTTTAATGTCGCCATCCGCACCCTGTTGATAGATCAAGCAGCTCGCCAGGCCGAATATGGTGTCGGCGGGGGGATTGTCTGGGATTCGCAGCCGGCCGAAGAATGGCGAGAAACCCAAACCAAAGCCCGCGCCCTGGCCGAGCCCGCCCGACCTTTCGAGCTGCTTGAAACCCTGCGCTGGACACCCGGAGAAGGCTGGTTTCTACTCGATGGGCACCTGCGGCGGCTGGCCCAATCGGCCGAGTACTTTGATTTCCCGCTCGACCAGGCCGGCCTGCGCACCGGGCTGGATAACTTGGCAGCCGGTTTCGGGCGCCAGCCCCAGCGCGTCCGGTTGCTGCTCAATCGCGCCGGCAAGTTGACGCTGGAGGGTCAACCCCTGATCACGGGCAGCAATCCCAGCCAGGTCTGCCTGGCCAAAGAGCCGATCGCCTCTCGAAACCGCTTCCTGTACCACAAAACCACCCGCCGAGAAATCTATACGCAAGCCCTTTCCGCCAGGCCGGGCTACGCCGATGTCCTGCTCTGGAACGAGCGCCAGGAGCTCACCGAGTCGACCATCGCCAACCTGGTCGTCGAGCTGGACGGCCGGCGCTACACCCCGCCAGTCCACTGCGGCCTCTTAGGCGGCGTGCACCGGGCCTGGCTGCTCGAGACCGGCCAGATCGAAGAAAGGGTGCTCCCCTTAAACGAGCTCCCCCGCTTCCATCGCATCTTCCTGGTCAATTCCGTGCGCGGCCTGTGGGAAGTCAGCCTGCCGTTGGCGCCGGAGGGCAAGCCCTGACCGGCAACAATGCCCAACCGGATGGTAAATTCTGTTATACTCACCCAAAGATCCCATTTCCCCTGGAGGCAAACGGAATGAAAGTCTTGTTTATCGGCGGCACTGGAATCATCAGCTCGGCCTGTTCTGAGCTGGCCATCCAGCGCGGCTACGAGCTATACCTGCTGAACCGCGGCCAGAGCAGACGGCCAACCCCGGCTGGAGCCAGGCTGTTGCCTGGCGATATCCGCGACCCCGCCTCCGCCCGCGCGGCGATCGGAGACCTGGATTTCGATAGCGTAGTCGATTGGGTCGCCTTCCTGCCAGAGCAGGTCCGCTTCGACATCGAGTTGTTCAGCGGACGGAGTGGGCAGTATATCTTCATCAGCTCCGCCTCGGCCTACCACACACCGCCAAATTTCCTGCCGGTCACTGAAAGCACCCCGCTGCACAACCCATTTTGGGAATATTCCCGCAACAAAATCGCTTGTGAAACCACCCTGCTGGATGCCTATCGCTCAAGCGGTTTCCCTGCCACGATCGTCCGACCCTCCCACACCTACGACAAAACCCTGCTGCCCTTCCACGGTGGCTACACCAATATCGCTCGCATGCGGGCCGGCAAACCGGTCGTTGTGCACGGCGATGGAACCTCGTTGTGGACACTGACCCACCACGCCGACTTCGCGGTCGGGCTGCTCGGGCTGCTCGGCAACCCGCACGCCCTGGGGGAAGCTTTCAACATCACCTCGGATGAATGGCTGAGTTGGAACCAGATTTACACCATCCTGGCCCAAGCCGCCGGTGTCCAAGCGCATCTGGTGCATGTCCCCTCCGAGCGGATTGCCCTGTACGACCCCCAGTGGGGCGCTTCCCTGCTAGGCGATAAATCCCACAGCATGATTTTCGATAATAGCAAAATCCGCCGCCTGGTTCCCGATTTCCAGCCCCGGATTCCTTTCTGGCAAGGAGCGCGCGAAATTATCGCCTGGTATGACGCTGACCCGGCCCGCCAGAAAGTCGATCCGGTCTTTGACAACATCCTCGAACGGATCCTGGCCGGCGAAACCCGCCCGATCTCCTGATCTGGATTGAAAAGGAAAATACCATGAAGATGCCAATTGCTCTTCCCAGCCTCGATAAAGCGAACTTGCGCCGCGTCCTGGCTCCTTACCAGGCGCCGATTGCCTGGCGCAGCATCTGGCAGGTGATCAACACCCTCGTCCCCTACGTGGCGCTCTGGGTGCTGATGTACTTCAGCTTGCGTGTCTCCTACTTGGTGACCCTGGCTCTGGCCGTGCCTGCCGCTGGCTTCATGGTACGGGCCTTCATCATCTTCCATGACTGTGGTCACGGCTC
The DNA here is from genome assembly GCA_041918195.1 of Anaerolineales bacterium. Classification (GTDB taxonomy): domain Bacteria; phylum Chloroflexota; class Anaerolineae; order Anaerolineales; family UBA4823; genus CAZAGA01. The sequence continues at coordinate 6,420 of JAYRWF010000025.1, read as the reverse complement.
CTTCTTCAAGTCTCGCCAGGCCAACGAGATCGTCGGAAATATCACCGGCATCCTGACCTTCACCCCCTACCAGCGCTGGCGTCACGATCACGCCATCCACCATGCCACCGCCGGTGATCTCGACCGGCGTGGCACGGGCGACGTCCAAACCCTGACCGTGGAGGAATACCTGGCCCTGCCATGGTGGAAGCGCGCTGGCTACCGGATCATGCGCAATCCCCTAATCCTGTTCACCATCGGCGCTTTCCTGGTCTTCACCGTTTTCCAGCGCTTTTACGGCAAAGACACCGGCCGGCGCGAACGCATCAGCGTGCTGGGCACCAACCTGGCGCTGGCCGGGATGATCGCCGGCCTGAGCGCCCTGATGGGCTGGCAGGCCTACCTGATGATCCAGATCCCGATCCTGTTCCTGGGCACTTCGGCTGGCGTATGGCTATTTTATGTCCAGCACAACTATGAGGGCACTTACTGGGAACGGCATGATCAATGGGACTTTTTCCGCGCCGGGCTGCATGGCAGCTCGTTCTACCAGTTGCCGGCGGTCCTGCAATGGTTCACCGGCAATATTGGCTTCCACCATATCCATCACCTCAGCCCGAAAATCCCCAATTACCTGCTCCCAAAATGCCATCGCGAAAACCCGGCCTTTCACGTTCCGCCCCTGACCATCCGCTCGAGCCTGCGCTGCCTGCGCTTGCGCCTGTGGGATGAAAAGCAGCGCCGGATGGTCGGTTTTCCAGCGTTCAAACAGAGTCAAGCGAGATAAAAAAAGCCGCCGGTGAGGCGGCTTATTTCATCTCTAGCGTCGCTTACTTGCGTTCTTTTTCGATCAGCACCGAACTGAGCACCACGCTGATCAGGCTGATCAGGATGCTGGCGATGAACGCCCACACCAGCCGTCCAGGGGAGCTGGACGAAATCGTCAGCAGGTTGCCGGCCAGGGCATCCGTCAATAAAAGCATGACGGTGTTAATCACCAGGGTGAACAGGCCGAGCGTCAGGCAGGTAATCGGCAGCGAAAGCAAGCTCACCACCGGGCGGATCAAAGCATTGACCAGGCCAAAAATCACCGCCACGATCAAAATGCCCAGGATATCCCCGGTTAATTGAAAAGCATCAATCACCTGGGCGGTCAGCCATAAAGCCGCGGCATTAATCAGAATACGAAGGATAAGACGCATAGGATTTTTCCTCTCCAGACTTGACAGGTTGGCGCCGCACCGAAACGCGGCTGCGAAATCGAAAACCAATCTACTTCTTAAACCCTCTACGCAAAAAATCGTTGCTGGTCGCGTCAAATCTCCGACTGAGGGGTAAAATCTTAGAAAAAGCCCCGCATTGAAATCAAAACGGAGATTTAAGAGATGGCTAATTCGACCGAAATGTTGGCGTCAACCGCCCATTGGACGGCTGCGGTCCGCGCTCTGGAGAGCACCCGGCCGGATCGCCTGTTTAATGACCCGTGGGCTGAGGCTTTGGCCGGGGAGACCGGGCGGGTCTGGATGGACCAGCGCACCCCGGAGAGCGTGATCCCAATCATCCTGCGCACTCGCTATTTTGACGACTTTTTGGAGCGGACTACCCGTCAAGTTTCCTTGCAACAGGTTGTCCTGGTAGGCGCTGGCCTGGATACACGCGCTTACCGCTTGAAATGGCCGCCTGGGACGCGGCTGTTTGAGCTCGACCAGCCAGGACTGTTGGCCTATAAAGAACAGGTCTTGCTTGCCACTGGCGCTCAACCGGCCTGCCAGCGCCAGGCAGTCGGCGCCGATCTGACCGAGCCCTGGCAGGAGAAGCTGCTCCAGCGCGACTTCGACCCGCGCCGGCCTACCCTCTGGCTGCTGGAAGGCTTTTTGTTTTACCTTTCCAACACCGACCTGGAATCCGTGCTCGACCAGGTGACCCACCTGGCCGCAGCTGGAAGTTGGGCGGGCTTTGACGTGGTCAACAACCTGGTGTACAGCTCGCCCTTCACCCTAAAATGGGTTGAGATGCAGGCCAAGGCCGGCGCCCCCTGGATCAGCTGGCTGGACGACCCACACAGCTTCCTGGCCGAGCGCGGCTGGCGTGCCAGCCTGAGCCAGGCCGGCGCGCCAGAAGCCAACTTCGGGCGCTGGAATCTGCCGGTCATCCCGACTGAGCTGCCAGGCATGCCGCACAACTGGTACGTGACCGCCGAAAAGCTCTAGTAAGGCTCGAAACGGGCCTGGAAGAAGCGCAGGTATTTCGGCTCGAACACCATCCGTAAACCGGTCGCCAGGTCACGCTGGTCAAAGGCCGCCTTGACCGACTCGGCCACCACATCCATATGCGCCTGGGTGTAAACCCGGCGCGGGATAGTCAGGCGAGTAAGCTCGAGCTTCGGATAGCGGTGGTCGCCGGTCGCCGGGTCGCGCCCCGCGCTGACAATCCCCCGCTCCATGCTGCGCACGCCCGAGTCCAGGTACAGCTCGGCTGCCAGGGTCTGAGCCGGGAAGCGATCCTGCGCCAGGTGCGGGTAGAATCGCCGGGCGTCCAGGAAAATGGCATGCCCGCCCACCGGTTGGACAATCGGTATTTGCCACTGGGTCAGCAACTCTCCCAGGTAACGCACCTGGCCGATCCGGGCGCGAATGTGCGCATCCTGGACGGACTCTTCGATGCCAATTGCCAGGGCTTCCATATCGCGCCCCGCCATACCGCCGTAGGTGTGCAGTCCTTCATAGACCACCACCAGGTTGCCCAAGGCCTGGAATAGCTCAAAATCGTTGACCGCCAGCCAGCCGCCAATGTTGACCAGGTTGTCCTTCTTGGCGCTCATCCAGGCGCCATCGGTATAGCTGCAGAACTCTTTCAGAATCGCCGCCACCGGCATCCCGGCGTAGCCCGGCTCGCGCTCCTGGATGAAGAAGGCGTTTTCCACCATCCGGGTCGCGTCCAGGTAGATCCGCACCCCGTAGCGGTCGCACAGGGCGCGCACTTCGCGCAGGTTGGCCATGCTCACAGGTTGGCCGCCAGCCATGTTCACCGTCCCGGCCAGGCTGACATAAGCCACCTTCTCCGGACCGACCTGCATGATTAATCTTTCCAGCTTGTCCAGGTCGATGTTGCCCTTGAAGGGATGTAGGTTGGCCGGGTCGTGCGCTTCGTTGATAATCACATCCACAAACGTGCCGCCAGCCAGCTCCTGGTGCAGCCGGGTGGTGGTGAAGTACATATTTCCGGGGATGTACATTCCGGGCTGGATGACTGCTTTGCTGATCAGGTGCTCAGCGCCGCGTCCCTGGTGGGTCGGAACCACGTGACGATAGCCGTAATACTGCTGGACCGCCGCCTCCAGGTGGTAGAAGTTGCGGCTGCCGGCGTAGGCTTCATCGCCGAGCATCATCCCCGCCCACTGGCGATCGCTCATCGCGCTGGTACCGCTGTCGGTCAGCAAATCAATATAAACATCATCGGAATGGAGCAGGAAGGTGTTGTAACCGGCTTCGCGCGCCGCCAGCAAACGTTCTTCCCGGCTGATCATGCGCAGCGGCTCGACCATCTTTATTTTCCACGGCTCCGCCCACGAACGACGGCCATGCTGCTGGCCCATGGTTTGTAAATGTTCTTCGGTCATCGGATCTTCCTCCTGGGGTAAACACAGGTAGGGGTGCGGTCTCACCGCACCCCTACCTGGATCTGGATCTGGATCGAGCCTGGGGGATCTACTTCTTCAGCAGGTCGCGAATCTCAGTCAGCAATTTGATGTCAGCCGGTGGCTCTGCAGGAGCAGGAGGCGGCGCTGGTTTCTTCATCTTGTTGATCGAACGAACGATCAAGAAGACCACAAAGGCAACAATCAGGAAGTTGACCACCGCCTGAATGAAGTTGCCATAGGCAATCACGGCATCACCGACGGTAATCGCCAGGCCGGCGAAGCTCAAGCCGCCCAGGATCAAGCCAATCAACGGCATCAGGATGTCATTCACAAGCGAGGTGATGATAGCGGTGAAGGCTCCTCCAATGATGACCGCAACCGCCAGGTCAACCACGTTGCCACGATTGATGAAATTACGGAATTCTTTTAGCATCTTAATACTCGATCACTCGGGGTAGCTGTTTGGCTTGTTCGACCCAATCCGCCACCTGAGAAAGCACCGGCAGCCGGCGAACCAGGTTCTTGGCTTCGTTTACTTCAGCCATCTTCTTAACCAGGTTCTCGGGGTTGCGCTGGGCCAGCTCTGGGACGGTATCGACGCCGGCTTCTTCCAACAGATCAGAATATTCCTCCCCCACGCCCTTGATCCGGAACAGATCGACATGATTGACCCATTCCAGGATCAACTTCCCACTAATCCCAGCCTTCTCGGCCAGTTCCTCGCGTCCCTTGGGAGCCGCGCCCTGAGCCAATAAAGCCTCCGCCGTCGTAACGCCAGCTGCTTTAAGCTTTTCAGCATAAACCGGGCCGATGCCCTCAACATCCGTCAATTTTGCCATGGTATCCTCCTTAAGGTATGGTTTAATTTTGTTATCAAATGATCTCAAATCCAGACAAATATTTGACAACACTGGTTCTATTAAAACACAATGAGATCAAAAGTCAATAGCCGGGCCGGGTAAATCGGCCGCAAGAGAAAGAAAACCAGGATGTCCAACTTCGATACATTTTCACGCTACCTGAAACGAATGGGGAAAAAGGATAACGTCGTCCAGGAATTGATCCGCGACTGCGAGAGGTTCGCCTGCTATCTGGAAGAGCAGCCTGGTAAATCACTTGACCAGGTTAACCCAGAGGATCTGCTGGCTTTTACCCAGGAAATTGAACGCCAGGGCTTGGATGCAAAGAACATCCTGCGCGGGCTGGCTTTATACTACAAGTTTTCTGCCAACACTTCGCTCTGCAACCTGGCCAACGCGCTGCGCGAAGAGCGGCTCGCAGCCAGCCGTCCGAAGTTCAACCTGCGCGACTTCCGCGGATTGAACCCCCAGGATCTCTCCCGCCTTGAGGCGCTGGGCATCCGCACCACGGAGCAAATGCTAACCGCCGGGCACAGCCCAGCCAGCCGCCAGGCGTTAGCCGAAAAAAGCGGGGTAGCGCTTGAAACCCTCCTGGAGATGGTCAAGCTCTCCGACCTGTCCCGTCTCGAGGGGGTCAAGGCCATCCGGGCCCGCTTATATTACGATGCCGGGTTGGACACCCTGGAGAAGCTGGCCAACCGTGATCCGCAGCAATTGCGCCTGGAGCTGACCGCGTTTGTCCAACGCACCGGGTTCGAAGGCCTCCCTCCTTTACCCAAAGAGCTTGAAAACACCGTCCGGCGGGCCAAAGAGCTGGAGAAAATCGTCGATTTCGAGTAAAAAGGGATTGCAATCCCGCCAAGAATTTTGTATGCTATAGAGGCAGCGAGCTTCTTTCGGCTGCAGGAGGGCGAAATGTTAACCCTGGAACCTGCCCGAACAGACCGACATTACGATGCGCTGCTGGAACTGGTCTATCATCAAAAAACTGCCTATTTGGATCCCCTGCTCGACCTGATCGAGTTGACTGCCGAGCAATTCGGCCAACATTTCCGCGCCACTGGCGTCGCCCACCGGGTCTGCCTGGATGGCGAGCTGGTTGGGATCTGTTGGATCGAGGAACGCCAGCCGGTTCTGACCCTGCTTGGGCTGGTCATTCAACCCGAACGACAAGGCGCCGGGCTGGGGACCCAGGTGCTGGCCTGGTTGGAAAACCATCCTCCCCCCGGTATTACAGCCATCGAGCTGCAGGTGCATGTCTCCAACCCGCGCGCCCAGGCCTTGTATGAGCGGGTTGGCTACCAACAGGCAGCCAATGACCCTGGCTCGGGCTTCTTCACCATGCGCAAAATGCTCAAGCCAGGCTCAAGGGGTGACCGCGCAGCGGAATCCGTTACTTCCAGCCTGGATGCCTGGAAAGAGGCCGCGCGCCGCCATGTGTAGATAGCGGAAATCGCTACCGTTGCCAGTTGGGCAGATTTCTGATAAAACAGAGCAGAGATGAAATCTAACGCCATTTCTTCGGCTGGAGCACGCCAGGTGCGGGTCGGTTGCCCGGCGCATAACTGCGGCGGGCGTTGTCTGCTGATTGCCACCCTCCAGGATGGTGTGATCACCCGCCTGGAGACCGACGACCGGCCCGACCGCCTGGCCGCGCCGCAACTGCGCGCCTGCCCGCGCGGCCGGGCTTACCTGCGTCGCCAGTATCACCCCGACCGGCTGCAGTATCCGCTCGAGCGGGTTGGCCCGCGCGGCGCCGGGCAGTTCAAGCGGGTCAGTTGGGAGACGGCCCTGGACCGGTTAGCTGGTGAAATGCAGCGAGTTAAGGCTGAATACGGCAACAGTGCCCTGTTCGTGCCGTATGGCACCGGCTCTTACAATCAGATGAACGGCGCTCACACCGCCCGGCGGCTGATGAACCTGTTCGGCGGCTGCCTGGGG
>JAYRWF010000024.1:0-3236 GCA_041918195.1 Anaerolineales bacterium | reverse complement strand
CTGCTGGGGGCTCTCGCGCAACTCCAGCGGGTACAGGCTGCCGCCCGCCCGGATCCAGTGAAATTCGCGATCCAGGCTAATTTCATACGGCTTGCCGTCCACCAGTAACCAATCCGGATCATCCGGATTCTCACCACTAACCGGCAAGTGGACCGCGACAGTGGCGCCATCCACCAACACATTGAACGATTCCCCAGGAAGCAGGCTATTGGGTAATTGGATATCAAATGTTTGCCCATTTAAGGTTACGAACATTTCAAGAATTCCTCAATCGATTACGCTAGAAATTACCCCGGCTATGCCGGTGCCAACCGCTATTTAAACGATCTGGGCGCTCCGGTTGGACAGCCTGGCTTCGCCGTAAGTAATAGACAGCCGCTGCGACAGCCAAATCTCGCAATGCTTTGTCCATGTCCGGGCTGTTGGGCAGGGGTTTTCCGATTTCAGACAGCAAAGCGCTGACATCAAGCCCACTATCATAACAACCCGCTTGCAGTGCCGGTGCTACCAGGGTGCTTTCCAAAGCCGGTACATTGGTTGGCAGTCCGCTGATATGAAACTCTGCCAGGGCATCCTGAAGCCTTCTCAGGCAGACAGACCGGTCGGATCCCCAGACAGTTAGCTTTGCCAGAAGGGGATCGTAATCTGGCGAGATTGTACAGCCGGAAGAGATGAAGGTGTCAATGCGAACTTCTGGGCCAGCCGGCAAGCGCACATTACGCAGAACACCTGGGCTAGGTAGGAAATTATTCAACGGATCCTCTGCCGTAACCCGACACAGGATGCTCCAACCGGACAAGTGGACATCTGCCTGGTTGTACCCCAATCGATCACCGGCGGCCAGGCGGATTTGCTCGGCCACCAAATCAATCCCACTGCGGCATTCGGTCAGCGGGTGTTCCACCTGCAGACGGGTCTTGATCTCAGTGAAAAAAGGTTGGCCTTGGGTATCGATCAGGAACTCAATTGAGCAGGCATTTTCTAGCTCAAACAAGTCTGCCAACCCAAGCGCCATTTGCCAGATCTGGTCGCGCAGCTCTGGTGAGCAAAACGGGGCAGGCGATTCCTCGACCAGCTTTTGATTGCCTCGCAACACCGAACCTTCTCGCTCACCCAGATGGACACGCTGCCCATACCGGTCGCCTAGGATCTGAACATTGACCTGATGAGCGGGTAGGATCGCTTTTTCCAGAAAGACGCTTCGGCGCCCATAGAAGGCTTGCGATTCCGCTTCGGCGCGACGGATCGCTTGTTCAAGCTGGCCGCGGGCGCGTACCAGGCGCTCCCCCCGTCCCCGGCCTCCCAGGCAAGATTTGACCACCACCGGATATCCCAGGCGATCGGCCGCCTCAGCCAGGCGGGTGATGGCCAGCTCATCAAAACACAGCCCGCTGTGTTGGACAACCGGAAAGCCTGCCTTGGCAGCTTTCTCCAGCACCGCGATCTTGTCGGTTAGCTCAGTGACCAACTCGACCGGAGGTCCAATGACGGTGATCCCAGCCTCGCGACAAGCCAGGATAAAATCCGGCCGCTCAGCCAGAAAGCCGTAACCGGGATGGACCGCGTCGACGTCGTTTTCCTTGGCGATCCGCAGGACCCACTCGGGGTCGAAGAAAATAGCCTGGGAAGTAACTGGGATGCATTGATCTGCCAGGCGGACATGCAGGGAGTTTTGATCAGCCGGGGTGTATAAAGCCACCGTCTGGATTCCCATTAAACGGCAGGTACGCTCAATCCGGACGGCGATCTCGCCCCGGTTGGCGATGAGGATTTTTTGAAATTTACCCGGGGTCAATTATGAAGCCTCCATCAGGGATTTGCCTCTTCTTCAGGGACAGGTGTTTCAGTATAGATCGAAGTCGGCGTTTTCGTCACACCATACGAAGCTTCCCAGGGGTATAGTTTTCCAGGCCGGCCCTGGAAATACAACTCAACAATCCGGCGGAAGATCGGTGCAGCAATTTCTGAGCCTTCACCGGCATTTTCAGCGACCACGGCAATGGCGATATCCGGCTTATCGGTACGGCCATTCATGGTATAGCCGGCAAACCAGGCATGCGGGTCGGCGGATTGAGAGGTAGCAGTGCCGGTCTTGCCGGCGATCGGAACATTATAACCATTGAAGACCAGGTAGGCTGTGCCGCGCGGTTGTCGGTTGCGCAGGACGCCAATCATCGCCTGTTTCAAGGTTTCGAGTGTCTCCGGTTTAAGCGGCAAACTGCCTGTAATTTCAGGCTCAAACTCAAAAGTGGACGTACCATCCTGGGCGACAATTTTCTCAATCGCTTGTGGTCGGTAAAGCGTCCCACCGTTGCCGAGGGCCGCCATGAAGCGGGCGACCTGCAGCGGAGTGACCTGGACGTCGCCCTGGCCAATCGCAATATTGACCGCATCGACCACGGTGGGCGGGTCGGGTATCACCCCAGCCTGTTCTTCGACTGCACCGATCCCGGTCGCCGCACCCAAGCCAAACGCGCGCGCCATGTCTGAGATTGCCGTCGGTTTGCCAGCATCAAAGATCCCTTTCCCCAGGTGCCAGAAGAGCGGGTTGCAGGAGCGCATCAGCGCCTCGGAGAGCGAATTGAGCTGACCAGTGGGCGGCGTCTCGCCATCTTCCAGGAAATGTTCGTAAGTCCAGTCATACAGCGTTAAACCGGGCAGCTCAGTGAATTCATACTGGCAATCGTAAATATAGTTATCCGGAAACAAGCCGCTTTCCAGAGCAGCAGCCATGGTGATCACCTTGAAAACTGATCCCAACGGGTAAAGACCCTGGGAGGCTCGGTTGAATTCCGGCAGGTTCACATCACTGACCAGGCCCGGCAGCGTCACCCAGGAATTGTAATTTTCAACCTGGAAGGAGTTTTGGTCAAAGCCCGGCGAGGAAGCCAACGCCAGGATACGACCAGTGTTCTGCTCGATCACCACCGCTGCAGCGCGAAAGCCGCGCAGTGCTTCTTGAACATCCTGCTGGAATTCTGCGTCAAAGGTGGTGTAGATTGCCTGGCCAGGCGTCGAGGCTGCTGAACCCAACTCGGCAACCGGCACGCCGGTTGAATCCAACTGGTATAAAATCCCGCCGTGCTGGCCTACCAAGACATCCTCACCCCAGCGTTCAATGCCTTTCCGGCCGACTTTTTCGTCCACCCGGTAGCCCCGCCGGCGGAACTTCGAAAGCTCTTCCGGATCCAGGGCGCGGACATAGCCAACCAGGTGCGGGGCAATCCCATTTCCGG
>JAYRWF010000023.1:0-1759 GCA_041918195.1 Anaerolineales bacterium | reverse complement strand
CTGGCCACGCACGACATGGCCGAAGCGGAAAAAATGGCTGACCGGGTTGCCATCCTGCTCAATGGCCAGGTGGCCGCGCGTGGCACACCGCGTGAGCTGACCGCCAGTGGTTCCAGCCTGACCAAGGTCTCGGTTCGTTCGGAAGAGTCGACCCTGGCCGCCAGCCAGGTGGTGTTCCCGGCCGTCCAGCAGCGCCTGGCAAAAGACGATTACGTAGTCTTTTACAGCACCGATCCGGGACCGACCGTCACAGCGCTGATCGATGCGCTCAATAGCGCCAATGATAAGCTGATCGACCTGCGCGTCGAACGCCCCTCCTTAGAAGAGCGTTTCCTCGAAATTACTACCGTGTGAGGTTTGAATGGCTGCCTTCACCAACCACTTTTCTTTTGAATTCAAGACGGGTATCCGCAATCCGACGCTGATGCTGATGAATTACCTGCTTCCGCTGGGTTTTTATGCCATGATGGGCGCGGTGATGGTCAAGATCAACCCAACTTTTGGTGAGATCCTGATCCCGGTGATGATTGTCTTCACTGCCATGTCCACTACCCTGCTGGGCATGCCCGGCCCGATGGTCGAGCTGCGGGATGCTGGCGTCTATCGTAGCTATAAAATTAATGGCGTGCCTGCCTGGACGATTTTGATTGTCCCAGTGCTGACGACCATTTTCCACGCCTTGATTGTCTCGCTCCTGATCGCCCTGACCGCTGGTCCGTTGTTTGATGGCCTGACTCCCAAAAACTGGGGCGCCCTGGCCTGGGGTACCCTGCTCACCGCGTTCAACATGGGATCGCTTGGCGCATTGATCGGCGTGGTTGCCACCGGGGCGCGCGGCACTATGCTGCTTGCTCAGGCGATTTACCTGCCCTCGATCCTGGTAGGCAATATGATGGTCCCGGCGGCGGCTTTGCCGGCCTCGTTCCAACCGATTAGCGGCCTCTTCCCGAGCACCTACGCCATGACAGTTTTCCAGCATTATGCGTACCGGGCGGAGACGATATTTAACCCCCAGGTCAGCCTGGCCGTGCTGATTGCCAGCACGCTGATTTCTTTCGCCCTGGCGCTGTACCTGTTTAATTGGGACAGCCAGAACCAAAACCGGCGCACCAGGTCATTCCTGGCGCTGCTCGCCCTGGCGCCGTTTGTGATCGGCATGTTACTGGCCTGAGCACGATGCGTATCACGCTGGCGCGCTTGAAATCCTGGGCCGGTGGATCAGCGATAGGATATACCGATGCGAGATAGCACCGAACTACCTGTCTTGCGAATGTTGCCTTCGAGCTCCCTGGTTACGCACGAAGATGTCGATCCGCGCCGGGTCGAAAAGCTTAGCCGGCGGATTGAGCTGGAAGGCGCGTTCAAACACCCCCCGGTTGTGGCCGAGATCCCAGGATCGGACCAGTATGCCGTCCTGGATGGCGCCAACCGTACCACGGCCATCCAGCTCCTCGGCATGCCGCACATTGTTGCTCAATTAGTCGAGTATGCCGAGCCGCATGTTGTCCTGGATACCTGGTACCATGTCGTTGCCGGTATGCCGCTGGATGATTTCGAGCATGCCCTGACCCAGGTTACAGGCCTGCACCTCGAGGTAGTCAGCCTGGATCAGGCTCGCCGGGCGCTCGAAGCTCGCAGGGCAGCGGCTTATATCGTCTGCCGGGATGATGTCCGGATTGCCCGCAATACCCGCGGCCTGCTGCGGGCCGATACTCGCCTGCTTAACCAGATTGTCAGCGCCTACAAAGGCCGCGCCGAT
>JAYRWF010000022.1:0-3587 GCA_041918195.1 Anaerolineales bacterium | reverse complement strand
GGGCCTGCTCTTCAGCAGCCTGGAGGGTCTGGCTGCAGGCGACATCGGGCGGGTACTGGTTGGCTTGCGCCAGGCCTTGTTGGAGCAGCTCGGCGTTGACGAACTGCCCATCCAGGCTACGGACGAAGACGTAACGCAGCAGCCGGCCATATTGGTCGACTTCGGAAACATCTTTAACCAGGGCGATCTGTTTTCCAAGCACCAGGCGCTCGTTATAGGCGGCAGCTTCTGGGCCGAACGGTTCAATGCCTACTTCAGGATGCTTAATCTCGGGTGTATCTATCCCAATATAGCGGACGGTGTAGATCTGTCCATCCAAAAAGACCTCGATGGTGTCGCCGTCAATCACACGGGTGACCTGGCCGATTTCGATTACAGAGCCGGGCGGGAGGCAGCCTAGCCGATCGGCTGCTGAGCTTACCAGGGGAGTTGATTTAGTGGCAGTTGGAGCAGGCGGCTGGGTGAGCGCCGGTAGAGCAGTGTGGGTGGCGGTTGGGGCCGGCGGCAGGGGCGTTTCGCTGGGTGCTCGAGAAGGGAACGCAGTTTGCACGGTGCTGCCAGGCGGCGCAGCACAAGCGCCAAGCAACCAGGCCAGGAGGAGCATCCCAGCCAGGAGCTTATTTTGTTTCATGACCCTCCATCCTTGCGCGACTAACTGCCCAGTTTTTCAGTTTTGCACCCTTAAAAGGGGTGCAAAACTGAAAAACTAAGGCTGACTGGTAAGGCTTAACCGCTGCCCTTGGAAGGCATGTAGGGCAGGATGGCGCGGGCCAGGTTGCTGGTCGGCATGGTTTGCAGCCAGATCCGCCCCGGGCCTTGTAGGGTGGCCATGAACAGACCTTCGCCGCCAAAAAAGATGTTGGTAAAGCCCTTGAGCATTTCGACATCGAAGCCGACGCTGGGTTCGTACATAGCAACGTGCCCAGTATCGACTTTGAGCACCTGGTTGGGCTCCAGGGTGTATTCGACAATTTCGCCATCCAGGCAGACGAAGGCGACACCCGGGCCGGTCAGCTTTTGCATGATAAAGCCCTCGCCGCCGAACAGGCCGGCGCCCAGGCGCTTCCGGAAATGAATATCCAATCCGACGGTTTTTTCAGCGCACAGGAAAGCGGTCTTCTGGCAGATCATCTGCTGGCCCTGGCCAAGCCGGATGGGAACGATCTTACCTGGGAAGTCCGAGGCAAAAGCCACGGTGCCCTTGCTGCCCTGGCTGGTATACTCAACCAGGAAGAGCGATTCGCCGCTGACAGCCCGCTTGAGCGCCCCGCCCAGGCCGCCGCCGCGCCCACTGGTGTTCATGACAATATTGCTGCTCATCCAGGCCATGCCGCCGCTCTCCGAAAAGATGGTCTCGCCCGGGTCAAGCTCGATGATCACCGCCTGCAGGGTGCTGCCGATGATCTTGTATTCCATGCCGGTCATGCCCTGCCCGCTGGCCGTGACGGTGGCGTCGGGCAGGTCGAGGCGTTGGACGGGGAACTGGTTTGTCATCTGGTTACTCCAATCTTGTTATGTAGGGAAGAGTCGAGATACTCTGTATTATAAAGGATGGCCTGCTATCCTTAATGCGAAAAATGTTTGTTTTGAAAAATCGGGTTCGCCGGTTTTTTCAAAACAAACTTTAAGTTCTTTGATGCCCAGGTTCTCACCAGTTTTGGGGACATCATACCTAACACCTGTCTAACTATTTCTATAATGCCCCTTCCATCTTGTGTCTACTTCTCAGCCTCCTAGCTGGCAGGCGTCATTAAATATGTCTTGGCCTTCACGGCTTCAGAAAGATGGCCGGTCTGTCTCCCGGTTTCACTTTATCCAACAAACCATCCTCAATTACCTGAAGGAATAGGTCGTTCTTGCTTATGAGAAACAGGCCTAGCTGGCTACGGTTGCTGGTGTTGATGATGTTCAGAAATCCAGCAATCGTTTCTGGCTTGTTTTCTGCCTCATATTGTCGCCAGCTTGATCGCTTCTTCCATTGTCATGGCTTTGCCATTTTCCCAGGCAGCCTCGAAGGCGGCCTGATCCAATTGATCCCGGGCAAGCGCGAGGTAGCAATCAAAATCCATCTCATCAGTTGGCGTAAAATAACGCTTGTCGCCCGATTCAAAATAGGTATTGAAAAATGACAGTAACTCTACTGCTTGCTGCGCTTTCTTCTCCTTAGCAAATATTCCACCATAGACAAGCATAGCGAATGCCAGTTCATTCAGGAGATGCAGTTCTTGTGCCAATTCAAGCCCCTCGGAGATATGGGTCCTGGCAGTGACTAAATCGTTTTCATGGATTGCGATGCAAGCAAGACCGAATGGTAAAGACGAATTCCGAATGCCCAACTCTCGGCAAATACCGCTGGCTTCCTGGCAGTGTATCTTGGCAAGGTCATATCGACCAATGGCGCGCTCCATCTCAGACAACATGTATAAAGTACTGATCAAGTAGGGCTTATCATTTAAGTCACGGAAAATCTGAATGACTTCTTGAAATTGTTGAATAGGAGTGGTGAAATCATGCTCGATGAAACGAACGCCTGCCGCTCCGCGCAGGGACAGCGCTGCCATTCGCCGGTCTCCACATACCCGGCAAAGAGCGAGGCTTTCTTCGAAAGCCTGACAGGAGGCAGAGAAATCCCTTCTGCCCAGCAAGAACCAGCCCTTTTTACGCAATAAGTGAGCTATGATCCATGGCTGGTTGAGTGAGACCGCTAGTGCTAGACCTTCCTCTAGCATTACCTCGGCCTTGACAGGCTCTTCAATATAAATAATCCAACTCATAGCGCCCAGGCCTAGCGCCAGGAGTGATTGACCAGCTTTGCCTAGCTCTCGCGCCAAAGGGACAAATTCTTCTAGACAAACGCGGCTAGCTAGGTGGTCTTGGCATAATTCGGCTGCAGCTAATAATCCAACGGCGCGAGAAAGATTCCTGGGTGCGGCTTCTGAATGTGTCAGCAAGCTCTGCGCCCGCGCATATCCCTCCTGCCAGTATCCTTGGATATCCCAAAACCCCCACAGAGCTCCGACTAGGCGCAGCCCTTTTTCTACTCGTCCCACGCCCAACGACCAATCCAGAGCGAGGCGGAAATTGTCAAGATCCAACTCGTACTGTTTGAGAGCGGCGAGTTCCTCCGGGCCGTGTAACTTTTCATTCAACTGCTGAGCGAATGCCAGAAAATAATCCAGATGCTTAGTGTGCAGCCTCTCCGATTCGCCAGAGTCGAGCAGCTTGTCCCGCGCATACTGACGTATCGTTTCCAGCATTTGGTAGCGAGTCTCGCCATCGAGTTCATCTAATGTCACCAGGGATTTATCCACCAAACGAACCAGCGTATCCAGGACGTCCTTAGTCGGTAAAGATTGTGAATCGTTGCATACTGCTTCTGCCGTCTCCAGGTTCCAACCACCCATAAATACCGCCAAACGATTGATTAATGTCTGCTCAATAGGTGTAAGTAAGTCATAGCTCCAATCAATCAAGGCGCGCAGCGTCTGGTGGCGCGGCAGGGCTGTACGGCTGCCTCCGGTCAGCAGGCAAAAGCGGTCATCAATCCGCTCAGCGATCTGTTCCAGAGACATCGCTTTCACTCTGGC
>JAYRWF010000021.1:0-6578 GCA_041918195.1 Anaerolineales bacterium | reverse complement strand
CTCGGGTGAAAATCCCGTCGACAATTGAATAAAGTACGGCGTCGTGGCCAAGTGGTAAGGCAAAGGTCTGCAAAACCTTGATCACGGGTTCAAATCCCGTCGACGCCTCTAAAAGAGCGGTAGCCAGCCGCTCTTTTTATTTTTCTTCAAACCTTGACAGATTATGATCATTAGTTGTACAATATATTTACAATATATGGAAAACAAAACTCAACTCTCAACCCCGCAATCTGCCCGGGTCCTTGTCACCGGTGCAACCGGCTACATCGGAGGTCGCCTGGTGCCTCAGCTATTAGCTGCCGGCTACCCCGTGCGCGTCCTGGTGCGGGATCGCAATCGTTTGCAAGGTCGCAGTTGGCTGAAACAAGTTGAAGTGGTCGAGGCCGATGTCCTGGACCCCGTTTCCTTACCCGCTGCCATGCAAGGTGTCGCCTTCGCGTACTACCTGGTTCACAGCATGAGCGGCAGCGCCAATTTTAACCAGCGCGACCTGCAGGCAGCCCTCAATTTCGGGCAGGCCGCCCGCGATAACCAGGTCGAGCGGATCATCTACCTCGGCGGCCTGGGCGACCCTCACAGCGACCTCTCGAAACACCTCCGTTCGCGCCAGAAAACCGGCCAGGCTCTCACACAGGCCGGAGTACCCGTGACCGAATTTCGGGCTGCGGTGGTTGTCGGAGCTGGCAGCCTGTCGTTTGAAATGATCCGCTATCTGACCGAGCGCGTCCCAGTGATGATTTGCCCACGCTGGGTTTTCACCCGTGTCCAGCCAATTGCTATTCGCGATGTTCTTGATTACCTGGTTGCTGCCCTGGATGTCCGAGCCAGCGCCGGTAAAGTAATCGAAATTGGCGGCGCAGATGTGTTGACTTATGGTGATATGATGACCGGCTACGCCAGGGCGCGCGGGCTGCGCCGCTGGCTCTTACCGGTCCCGGTGCTCACCCCCCGCCTCTCCTCCTATTGGGTCCATCTGGTCACGCCCCTGCCAGCCAGTATTGCTCGCCCCCTCATCGACGGGCTAAAAAATGAAGTCATTGTCAGCCAACCCGACGCCCAGGAATTGTTCTCCCAGATCAAGCCGCTCGATTACCAATCTGCCGTTACCCTGGCCCTGGCAGATCTCGAAGCCCGGAATATCGAGACCTCTTGGAGCGATGCACTCGTGAACAGCCAGGGTGACGTCGTTCCGGTCGTGCTCTCCAACCAGGACGGCATGATCATTGAGCGCCGCCAGAAAGCTATCGCCGCCTCACCAGCCAGCGCTTACAAAATAATCAGTCGCCTGGGTGGAAAAACCGGCTGGCTCTATATGAATTGGGCCTGGCAGGTGCGTGGATGGGTTGACCGCCTGGTAGGCGGAGTCGGCTTACGTCGAGGCAGGCGTGACCCGCAGACCGTTCGCGTCGGGGATGCAATTGACTTTTGGCGCGTTGAAGTCGTCGAGCCGGACCAGCGCCTGCTGCTGCGCGCCGAAATGAAGCTCCCTGGTCGCGCCTGGCTCCAGTTTGAAGCTTTCCCCTACCAGGTCGGCCAGACGCGCCTCGTTCAAACAGCTTATTTTGCCCCCAAAGGCCTGTTTGGCCTGGCTTATTGGTACCTGCTCTACCCAATTCACCGAATGATCTTTGCCGGCATGATCCAAAACCTGGCAACTCGTACCCTGGAGTTGGCCAACCAGGATACTTCCGACCATTTTCACCTAGGGTAGTATAAAATACTACTAAACACCTTTTTTCATTTCACTCTGGAGGAATTTATGTCGCAAGAAAAGAAGTTCGAAGGTTTGAAACGGTTCAACCTGGTTATGGGGTTCTTACATCTCATCCAGGGCATCCTGATGATTGTACTCAGTAACGACACTGCTTACCCGATTTTCACCAATTTCCTGAAGTTCGACCTTGAAAAACTGGCCCTGGTGCCAGATCCAAAACTGGCCTTCGAGCTGCGCTTTGGCCCGGCCGTCGCGGTCTTCCTGCTTCTTTCTGCGGTGGCTCATTTCTTCCTCTCCACCGTGGGCAATAAGCTCTACGTTGCCAACCTCAAGAAGGGCATGAACCCGGTGCGCTTCTACGAATACGCCTTGTCTTCTTCTGTCATGATCGTGTTGATTGGTATGTTGGTTGGCATCTACGACCTCGGCGCTATCATTCTCATCTTCGGTATTAACGCCATGATGAACCTGTTCGGGATCATGATGGAGTACCACAACCAGTACACTAAGAAGACGGATTGGACCGCATTCATTTATGGCTGTGTTGCCGGTATTATCCCCTGGATCGTCATCGTTATCTATTTCCTCGGCTCCCTGGCCGGCGAAGGCGGCGAGCCGCCCGCTTTTGTTTACGCCATCATCCCCACCCTGTTCGTCTTCTTCAACATCTTTGCCGTGAACATGGTGCTGCAATACAAGAAAGTCGGCCGCTGGAAAGATTACCTGTACGGCGAGCGTGTCTACATCATTCTAAGCCTGGCTGCCAAGACCGTCCTGGCCTGGATCATCTTTGCTGGGACCCTCGCGCCGGTATAACCTGACTAACTATTTCATAGCTTGCGAATGAAATAACAACCTTGTTGTTCTTTCATTCGCAGGACTGATTAATTCAAATCCTTGGTGAACAATGGATACATTACTCGGCAAACATTGGCATCATCTACCAACCACTGAAGTTCTCGACCTTCTGGATACCGACCCCCAAAAGGGGTTGGATATTTTTGAGATCAAGCGCCGTCAGGAACGTTTCGGGAAGAACGTCTTAACCCCGAAAAAGGGCAAAAGCCCGTTGGTCCGCTTCCTACTCCAATTTAACAACCCGTTGGTGCTGATCTTGCTCCTCGCCAGCGCAGTGACGGCCGTGCTCAAAGATCCCACCGATGCCGCTGTGATCTTTGGTGTGGTGCTGATCAATGCCATCATCGGATACATTCAGGAATCGCGCGCCGA
Organism: Anaerolineales bacterium; assembly: GCA_041918195.1. Classification (GTDB taxonomy): domain Bacteria; phylum Chloroflexota; class Anaerolineae; order Anaerolineales; family UBA4823; genus CAZAGA01. The sequence goes on along the minus strand of JAYRWF010000021.1, from coordinate 3,634 downwards.
GCATGCCATCGCCGCTTTGGCCAAAACCATGAACGCCGAAGCGACCGTGGTCCGCAGCGGACAGGTGGTTCGCCTGCCAGCCGCCGAGCTTGTCACCGGTGATATCGTCCAATTGCAGGCTGGCGCGCGTGTCCCGGCCGACTTGCGACTGGTCACCTCGCGTGACTTGCAAGTCACCGAAGCCGCCTTGACCGGCGAGTCTTTACCCGTTGATAAAGACGCCTCCCTGACCATCGACCACGATGCCGTGTTAGCTGAACGCCGCAACATGGTCTACGCATCAACACTGGTCACCTACGGCGCCGCAGTGGGTGTTGTGGTCGCTGTGGGTGACGGCAGCGAAATTGGCCGGATTTCCCAGCTTATCTCCAGCGCAGTCGAGCTTCAAACCCCGCTCACTCGTAAAATCAGCCAGTTTAGCCGGGTTCTACTGGTCGGCATCCTGGCTCTCTCAGCGCTAACCTTTGGCATTGGCGTCCTGCGCGGTGAGCCGGTCGCCGACACCTTGTTTGCAGCCATCGCCCTGGCAGTTGGCGCCATTCCCGAAGGTCTGCCCGCCGCTCTGACCGTCACCCTGGCAATCGGCGTCTCCCGCATGGCCCGCCGCCGTGCCATCATTCGCAGCCTTCCCGCAGTTGAAACCCTCGGTTCGACTACCATCATTTGCTCCGATAAAACCGGCACCCTGACCCAAAATCAAATGACCGTCCAGGAAATCTATACCCTGGGTGGTCGCTACACCGTCAGCGGTGTAGGTTACCAGCCGGAAGGTGTAATCAGCTCGTCTGACCCATCCCAGACTTGGCAGTACGACCCGGCTGTGCTGGAGACCCTTCAGGCTGGCGTGCTCTGCAACGACAGTCAGGTCGTTGAAGTGGAAAATCGTTGGACTGTCCAGGGCGATCCAACCGAAGGCGCCTTGCTGGTTTCTGCTCGTAAAGCCGGTTTGAGCACCGACCTGGCCAGCTACCCAGCCCGGATCGATTCGGTCCCCTTCGACTCCCAGCACCAATACATGGCTACTTTGCATGCCGATGGCATAGTCTATGTCAAAGGCGCTGCCGAGGTCCTCATCGGGCGTTGCACTAAGGCCCTGGACCACACCGGCCAGGTAACCGAGTGTGGCAGCGATGCTTTCCGTGAAGCCGTCGAGAACATGGCTTCGCACGGCCTGCGCGTCCTGGCCTTCGCCCGCCTCGATAAGCCGGGGGCGCAAAAAATCAACTTCGAAGACATCACCGGCCTGACCCTCTTGGGTTTACAGGGCATGATCGACCCACCGCGCCCAGAAGCCATCGACGCTATACGCGCCAGCCAAAAAGCCGGCATCACCGTTAAGATGATCACCGGCGACCACGCCCTCACCGCCGCCGCAATCGGTCGCCAGATCGGCCTCTGCCAGGAGGACTGTTCTACCGTCCTGACTGGAGCCGAGTTGAGCAAACTGTCCGATTCAGAGCTGATTGAGCAGGCTGAAAAGGTCAATGTCTTTGCCCGCGTGGCCCCCGAGCAAAAGCTCCGCCTGGTCGAAGCGCTCCAGGCCCGCGGCCATGTAGTCGCCATGACCGGAGATGGCGTCAACGACGCCCCCGCCCTCAAACAAGCCAATATTGGCGTCGCCATGGGTATCACCGGCACCGACGTCTCCAAAGAAGCCGCCGACATGATCCTCACCGATGACAACTTTGCAACCATCGAAGCCGCCATCGAAGAAGGACGCGGGGTGTATGATAATCTGATCAAATTTATCACCTGGACCCTACCGACCAACCTGGGCGAAGGCCTGGTGTTGTTAGCCGCCATCCTCTCTGGAGTCACCTTACCGATTCTGCCGATCCAGATCTTGTGGATCAACATGATCACCGCCGCTGTCCTGGGTATCGCCCTCTCGCTCGAGCCCAAAGAGCCCGGCTTGATGAACCGCCCGCCGCGCAATCCGCAAGCGCCCATCCTGAACCGCGTCCTGATCACCCGGATTGTCCTGGTCAGCTTGATCATTCTGGTTGGCGCCTTTGGCCTGTTCGAATACGAGCTTGCTCGCAATGCCTCCATCGCCGAAGCTCGCACGGTCGCTGTCAACGTGGTCATCTTCGTCCAGCTCTTCTACCTGTTCAACTCCCGTTCACTTACCCGATCGCCATTCAGCCTGGGATTCTTGTCCAACCCCTGGGCAATTGGCGGCGCAGTCTTGATGACCCTGCTCCAGTTGCTTTACACCTATGCGCCTTTCATGCACGAAATCTTCGGCAGCGCGCCGATTTCCCTGGTCTTGTGGCTGGACGTCCTGGCTGTCAGCCTGGTGGCCTATGTAATCGTCGAAATCGAAAAATGGTTAAATAGAAAGCGAGCTAGCTGACCGTTTTAATCAAAAACCAATCTCCTCCTAAGTCAATTCTAACCCAAAAGTTGGAACAATAGTGTACAATATATGTACAGTTCATGTACACAATAAGGAGGTTGCGATGAAATGGTCTTGGAAAATTGGTACTTTCGCGGGAATCGACGTGTTCATGCACGCCACGTTCCTGCTAATTATCGGATGGGTCGGTCTGAGCTACTACCAACAGACCGGCACCCTGGGTGGGGCGCTGCAGGGAATTCTATTCACCCTCATCTTATTTGGCTGTGTTGTGTTGCATGAGTATGGACATGCCCTGACCGCCCGCCGCTACGGAATTAAAACTCGCGACATCACCCTCTACCCGATCGGCGGTGTCGCCCGCCTCGAGCGCATGCCGGACAAGCCCATCCAGGAATTCTGGGTTGCTCTGGCGGGTCCAGCGGTCAACGTCGTTATAGCCGCAGTCCTCTTCGTCTGGCTGCTCATTGCTGGAACCGCCCAGCCCATCTCGAGTCTCAGCCTGACCGGCGGCCCATTGGTCGAGCGTCTCTTAATCGTCAACATCTCTCTGGTGCTCTTCAACCTGATCCCGGCCTTCCCAATGGACGGCGGCCGCGTCCTGCGCTCACTGCTGGCGCTGCGCCTCGAATACACCCGCGCCACCCAGATTGCCGCTACTATTGGCCAGGCCATGGCCTTCCTGTTTGGCTTCATCGGCCTGTTCACCAACCCCTTCTTGGTCTTCATCGCCTTCTTTGTTTGGATCGGCGCAGCCCAGGAAGCTTCGATGGTACAGATGAAGACCGCTCTCGGCGGTATTCCGGTCAATCGGGCTATGCTGACCGAATTCCGCACCCTTTCACCTGCCGATCCGGTGAGCCGGGCCGTAGACCTGATCTTGACTGGCTCCCAAACCGATTTTCCGGTCGTCGAAAATCAGGCTGTTATTGGCGTGCTAACCCGCGGCGACCTGATGGCCGCCCTCTCTCGCCAGGAACGCGACCTGCCAGTCAGTGAAATCATGCGCCGCGACTTCGAAATTGTGGACGCCAACGAAATGCTCGAGCTGGCTTTCGCCCGGCTGCAGTCCTGTAGTTGCCAGACCATGCCGGTCACCTGGCATGGCCAGTTGGTCGGTCTGCTCACTACCGACAATATCGGCGAGTTCCTGATGATCCAGGCGGCCATGCGGGCGCGCCGGCACGCTCTGGGCCTTGCCTGAGCGCGGCCCCTTCGATCTCTCTGAGACGGCCATCCGGCCGTCTCTTTTGTTTAATGCCCCGGCCGCCTGGG
>JAYRWF010000020.1:0-2303 GCA_041918195.1 Anaerolineales bacterium | reverse complement strand
ACCGAGCGAATGCGCGCAATTATCAATAAACCGATGAGTGAGCAACAGATCCTGGAAACTGCCGCTGAAATCTACACTCGCGGCTACCAGAGCATCAAACTATACTTCATGATCGGACATCCTTCCGAAACGATTGAAGATGTCCAGGCGATCGCCGCGCTGTGTAAAGCGGTTCTGGCTGAGGGGCGCAAGAAAATCGGCAAGCGCGCCCAGGTGACCGCCGGGGTCAGCACCTTTGTGCCCAAGCCGCACACACCTTTTCAATGGGTGCCTTGCGATACGCCAGAGCAGATCCTGGTGAAGCAGGACTTGCTGAAGAAAGCGCTACGCGGACCGGGGTTGAAGCTGAACTGGGTTCCTCCCGAAGATACCCTGCTCGAGGCCTGGCTATCGCGCGGCGACCGGCGAATGAGCGCGGTGATTTACCAGGCCTGGAAGCTTGGGGCGCGTTATGATGCCTGGAACGAGCACTACCGTTACGATCTGTGGCTACAGGCCTTTGCAGAAACCGGGCTTGATCCAGCTTTCTACACGCATCGCGAACGCCCGATTGACGAGACTTTCCCCTGGGAGCACATCAGCACCTCAGTACGGAAGAAATTCCTGACCGAGGATTACTTGTGGAGCCTGCAAGGGCGAACGCGGGTAGACTGTCGAGAACGCTGTTTTGCCTGCGGAATCCTGCCCACCTTTGCCGAGCTGCGCAGAGATAACCCTGGGGACGTCTGGCAATGTCCGGAGGTTCCACAGAAACGGATTCGCATAACCGCATGAGCCTACACCGCCTACGGATCACGTTCGAAAAAACGGAGGCCATGAAATATACCGGACACCTGGATTTACACCAGGCCTGGGAGAGACTGATCCGGCGCGCCCGACTACCACTCGCCTATACGCAAGGCTTCTCCCCCCACCCACGCATTAACCTGGCTTCCGCCCTGCCGCTCGGTTTTACCGGCCAGGCAGAGGTGGTTGATATCTGGCTTGAAACCGAGGCGCCCATAGGTGAAACCCTGGCTGCCCTGAGATCTGCGTCACCGCCCGGAATCCAGATTCGCGAGCTGGAGGCGGTTGAACTCCACCTGCCGGCCTTGCAAAGCGTCTTGGAAGCCTCGGAATACATCATCACCCTGCTAGAGCCTGTCGCCGATCTGGAAACGCGAATCCAACAACTGCTCGACAGACAGGTCATCGCGCGCGAACGGCGAGGTAAGCCCTACGATCTACGACCCCTGATCCTAAACCTGGAGCGCATCGCAAACGATCCGACGGGGATGGCGCGACTGCAGGCCCGCCTGGCGGCGCGCGAAGGCGCAACCGGCCGGCCAGAGGAAGTCCTGGCGGCGATGGAGATCGATCCGCTGACAGCTCGAATGCACCGCAGCGGGCTAATCTTCCAGGCCCAGGCTGACCAGACGGATAAGAAAGGTCTATTGATTTAGCCCAAGTTGTGATAAAATCCTTGCGCTGGCAAACCAGCCAGGAAAATTGATTGAACAAGCCCCCATAGCTCAGTGGATAGAGCGTTGGCCTCCGGAGCCAGAGACGGCGGTTCGAGTCTGCCTGGGGGTGCCTTAGCGAAATTGTGGGTTGTCCAAGGAGAATATTTGGACTGCCCACTTGCTTTTTAAGGATGCTACAATAGCCTTATGAACACCTGGAAGCAACGTTGGCGGGGGATTCTGATCCTTTGCCTGTGCATCTTCCTAAGCGGCTGCCTGCCCCGCCCTTCCCACTTGCTACCCGTCACCCGACAGGACGGCTGGTCGCACGCCGATCTGCGCTGGATCGACTCGGCCGATGCACCCACCCCGAGCTTCGATTTGCTGGCAGCCTACCTGCATCTGGATTCTTTCGATCTGCACATCCGCCTGGATGTGCTAGACCTGCCCGAGATTCCGGACCATGACCTGTACCTGCTGATTGACAGTCAACCGGGCGGAGGTGGTGAACTGCCGGTTGAGGCCCAATCCCACCTGGAATGGGACCTTCTGCTTCAAATCCCAGCCAATGGTCAGTTACAAGCCGTATTAGCGGATGGCGAAAAGCCGCTTTCAATTCATCGCTCCGGGATTGGCGCTCGGGTGATGCGCGACCCGCGCCTGGATACGATCACAATCAGCCTCCAACACAGTGCTCTTTCCGGGCTCGAGACCAGGTTCCCCCAGTTGCAGCAGCTTGGGGTAGAAGTATTGCTGGCCCCAGCAGGTTCGGATCTGCCGGTCGACCAAATCGGACCGATCCAATTGAACGCGCCACCTCCGGCGCCAGGTGAAACGATCCTGCTATTCTGGAATGCCTTT
>JAYRWF010000019.1:0-5640 GCA_041918195.1 Anaerolineales bacterium | reverse complement strand
AGGCCCAGCCCGAACGTGAAAAGTTTGGCGGCTATGGCCGGATCCTGCGCGATACGCCGTTTACAAGCTTTGTGGTGGTGTTCACCCTGACCCAAATGTGCGCCTCGTTGATCTGGGTGCTTTTGGGGGTGTACGCCAAGCAAAACTACCAGGTGCCAGAGAGCCAGTACGGCTGGATCGCCACGACCAATGCGTTGATGGTGGTCTTTTTACAACTATTTGTGACCCGGTTGACGAAACGCTACCGGCCATTGTTGGCATTGGCTGCAGGAACGCTGCTGTATGCGATCGGTGTTGGGAGCGTGGCGTTGGGGACGGGTTTCTGGGGGTTCTGGACGAGTATGGTGATTCTGACGGTTGGCGAGCTGATCCTCTCGCCAACGGCCACGGCGTACGCTGCCAACCTGGCGCCAGTGGATATGCGTGGCCGGTATATGAGCCTGTACAGCCTGACCTGGGGTATGGCTTCGGGGATAGCGCCCGTGGCAGGGGGTTTCTTGAATGACAACTTCGGCCCGGTGACGATCTGGTATGGGGGGTTCGTGGTGGGGCTAATCAGCACGTTGGGATTCCTGACCCTGGCCAGGCGACAGCTTCACTCGATTCAGAACAACCCGGCTGGCCAGTCGACAGGCTGAGTTTCAGGGTTCGCGGTTATAATCAGACGTGCACAATGCGGGTTAGCGTCAATATTTGATGAGCTAAGCCGATCTCCTGCGGTAGAAAATCACCGGCGCCGCGTTAATGACCGGTAAGGTTCCTGATGAGACAAAATTTTTTCGAACCCGGCACCAATCGATGGGTGAAGCCGACTTTCTTGATCTGGGGTGGCCAGGCGCTCTCGCTGGTGGGCAGCCAGCTGGTTCAATTTGCGATCGTCTGGTGGGTGACGCAAACCACCGGCTCGGCGACTTTATTGGCGACGGCTTCGCTGATTGCCCTGCTGCCGCAGATTGTCCTGGGACCGTTCGTTGGGGCGCTGATCGACCGCTGGAACCGGCGACTGATTATGATTGTGGCCGACACAGTCAGCGCACTGGCATTGGTGGTGATGGCATACCTGTTCTGGCGGAATCTCGTTTCAGAGACGGTGATCTGGCCGATCTTTATTGTGATGTTCGTGCGCTCGCTGGCGAACGGATTCCATACGCCAGCCATGCAAGCTTCGGTCAGCCTGATGGTGCCCAAGGAGCATCTCAGTCGGATCCAGGGCTTGAACCAGGTGATGCTGGGTTTCATGGCGATCCTGGGAGCGCCGATGGGGGCTTTGATGGTGGCGTTACTGGATATGCACGAGATCATCCTGGTGGATATTGTCACGGCGGTGATTGCGGTGGTTCCGTTGCTGTTCATTCATATTCCTCAGCCGGCGCGCCCAGCGGGCACGGAGCTGGCGGAAGCCGGGCCGACGGTCTGGCAAGATTTTCGAAGCGGTCTGCGCTACGTATTTAGCTGGCGAGGCATGGTGCTGCTGATGCTGATGGCAGCGTTTATCAACTTGCTGCTGACACCGGCCTCTTCCTTGCTGCCGATTTTAATTACGAAGGTGTTCAACCGCGGGGCGCTGCAACTGGCCTGGATGCAATCTGCTTTTGGGATTGGTACAATTGTGGGGGGGATCGTTTTAGGGGTGTGGGGGGGATTCCGGCGCCGGATTGTGACCTCGCTCTTGGGATTGATTCTACTTGGCTTGAGCATGATTTTCATGGGGATGACGCCGGTCGGGATGTTATTCCTGGCGATTGGGATGGCGTTCATCGTAGGTTTCACTGGCCCGATTGTCGACGGCCCGCTGTTTGCTGTGATGCAAAGCACGGTTGAGCCAGGAATGCAGGGACGGGTGTTCACCCTAATCAACAGCATCACAGGGGTGATGACGCCGATTGGGCTGTTAATTGCCGGGCCGATCGCTGACACATTCGGGGTGCGGACCTGGTATATTGCCGGTGGGATTGCGACGGCGCTGCTTGGGTTGGTCTCATTTGCTATCCCAGCGATTTTACGGATTGAAGATGGACACCAGCCGCGCCTGGTGGAAAAAGAAGAGCCGGCGTTATCGGCGGGGAATTAAGGTGATTTTTGAAACCTTTCGGCCTATCCTGCATCTAAATTTCAGTCTGAACTGAAACCTTTTGTTGCGAGGTATGTATGCCGATCTTTGAATTTGAATGCCAGGCCTGTGGAACGCCGTTTGAAGAATTGGTTCGTAATGCTGCCGTGGTGGAAGTTGCCTGTCCCAAGTGCGGCAGCCAAAAAGCGCGCAAAAAGATGTCCACCTTTGCTTCAAAGGTGTCTGGGAAAAGCTCGTTTTCATTAGGGGCCAGTTCCTCGTCAAGTTGCAGCACGGGCAGTACCTGAGGGCTCTAAACACGCCGGCCGTGGGCCGGCTGACTCTGATCGAGGCTCGTTTTGTCCGGCATGTTATAATCTGCCATTATGACAAAGAGCGAATCCCGTCCGAAAACCGCAAGCATCGAGGAAATACCCAGTCGTTTTTCTGTAAATATCCTGTTCTTGCCCTTGTTTTTTGCAATTGGCTTACTGGTGGGCTACGCGGTGTGGGGGCGCAGCGCAACTCAACGCGCCGACCCGGCCCAAGCCGCCAACCCGGCAGACAGCCAGGCACAGGAGGTCAAGCGGTACCCGGTGGAGGTCGATGACGACCCGGTGCTGGGAGCGGCGGACGCCCCGATCACGATTATTGAATTCAGTGACTACCAGTGCCCGTTTTGCAAACGCTGGTTTGACCAGGTATATTTCCAGCTTTTGGAAACCTATGGCGACCAAATCCGGCTGGTCTTTCGCGATTTGCCGCTGACCAACATCCACCCAGAAGCACAGCCAGCGGCAGAGGCGGCGAACTGCGCTCATGAACAGGGGGCTTTTTGGGATTTTCACGACCGGCTATTTGGGGCAGAAGAAGGGCTGAGCAGCCAGGCTTACCTGAGTTATGCCAGCCAGGCGGGACTGGATATGGCCCGCTTCGAGCAATGTGTGACGGAGCGGCGCTACCAGGCTGAGGTCGAGGCAGACCTGGCTTATGCAGTGAACCTGGGGGTAAATTCAACGCCGACCTTTTTCATTAATGGTATCCCGATTATTGGCGCCCAGGGATTTGAAGTATTTCAGTATGTGATCGACAAAGAGCTGGCCGGCGAGCTGCCTTAATCCCTCATAAAAGTAAAGATTCTATGCCAAAACCTCTAGATTTCCAAACGATTATTATGACCCTGCAGGATTTCTGGGCCAAGCAAGGCTGCCTGATCTGGCAGCCATATTACTCGCAGGTAGGCGCAGGGACGATGAACCCAGCTACTACGCTGCGGGTGCTTGGCCCGGAACCGTGGAATGTTGCCTATGTGGAACCCTCGATCCGGCCGGATGATGGGCGGTATGGTGAAAACCCGAACCGGATGCAGATGCATTACCAATTTCAGGTGATTTTGAAGCCCGATCCGGGCAACCCGCAGGAGATCTACCTGCAATCACTCGAAGCCCTGGGGATCGACCCGCGCCAGCATGACATCCGTTTTGTGGAAGATAACTGGGAATCGCCGGCATTGGGCGCCTGGGGGTTGGGCTGGGAGGTCTGGCTGGATGGACAGGAGATCACCCAGTTCACCTATTTTCAGCAGGCTGGCGGGGTGACCCTGAACCCGGTATCGGTGGAGATCACTTACGGACTGGAACGGATCGCGATTGCGCTGCAGCGGGTGAACAGCTTTCGAGATATTCAATGGAGCCCGAGCATCACGGATGGCGAGGTGAACCTGCAAGGGGAACAGGAACACAGCAAGTATTATTTTGAGGTTGCGGATGTGGACCGCCTGCGCCAGATGTATGACCTGTTCGAGGCGGAGGCGAATGCCTGCCTGGAACGCGGCCTGGTGCTGCCGGCGCATGATTATATTTTGAAATGCTCGCATACCTTCAACGTGCTGGATACGCGCGGTGCGGTGGGGGTAACCGAGCGGCAGGCTTTGTTCCGCCGGATGCGCGAGCTATCACGGCGGGTGGCTGAGGCTTACCTGGAGCAACGCCAGCGACTGGAATATCCGCTGATCAAGGAAAATGGTGCAACAGGCGAGCAGGATTCCAGTCCAGAGCCATCCGGAAGGAAAGCAACCGCGGCTCGAAATGTACTGAGCACTCCGGCGCCACTTTTGTTTGAAATTGGCGTTGAGGAGCTGCCGGCCAGCGACCTGGACGCGGCAGTGGAGCAGCTTCGCCAGCGCCTGCCTGCCATGTTGGACGAGCTCCGCCTGGGATATGGTGGGCTGCGGGTACAGGGGACGCCGCGCCGCCTGGTGGCTTTTGTGGAAGACCTGGTTGCCAGTCAGCCCGACCTGGAGCAGGTGGTGAAAGGCCCACCGGCCGACCGGGTGTTTGACCTGCTGGGACAACCGACCAAGGCAGCCGAAGGCTTTGCCCGCTCTAAAGGTGTAGCGCCAGCTGATTTGCAGGTGCGTGAGATCGACGGCGGACGTTATGCAGTGGCTGTGGTGCACCAACCAGGTCGTCCGACGACCGATGTGCTGGCTGAAGCCTTGCCGGCGCTAATCGCCGGTCTGCGCTTCGACAAATCAATGCGCTGGAACAGCAGCAACACCACCTTCTCACGGCCGATTCGCTGGCTGCTGGCATTGTATGGGCGGCCGGCTGAGGTAATCTCGTTTGAATACGCCGGCCTGTGGACCGGTCGAACCACGCGTGGCTTGCGTTTTTACCAGCCGGCCGAATTTACGGTGGATAGCCCGGAAGCCTATTTTCAGTTTTTGGCCGGGCAGGGCATCCTGCTTGATAAGGCGCAGCGCCAACAGGCGATTGACCGGCAGGTGCATTCCCTGGCGGTGGACGTGAATGGGCAGATCCTTGAAGACCCGGGCTTATTGGATGAGGTGACGAACCTGGTCGAAGCGCCGACAGCATTGCGGGGCGCCTTTGACCCGACGCACCTGCGCCTGCCGCGCGAGGTGCTGACTTCGGTGATGAAAAAGCACCAGCGCTATTTTCCAGTTGCTGCTCCGGATGGCCAGGCGCTGCTGCCGTACTTCATTGCTGTGCGCAACGGCGATGGCAATGGGCTGGAGCTGGTGGTGGAAGGCAACGAACACGTCGTCCGGGCGCGTTTTGCGGATGCCGATTTCTTTGTGCGTGAGGACCGCAAGAAGCCGCTTGAGGCTTACCTGGACAGGCTGGGGACGCTGACCTTCCAGAAGCGCCTGGGCTCGATGCTGGAGAAAGCGCAGCGGATCGAAGCGTTGGTGGGCGACCTGGCAGAGCAGGTGGGACTGACGCCGGAGGAGTTGGCGACAGCGCGCCGGGCAGCCAGGCTTTGTAAGGCTGACCTGGCGACCCATATGGTGGTCGAGATGACCTCTCTGCAAGGCACCATCGGGCGCTACTATGCCCTGGACTCCGGCGAAGGCGAAGCGGTGGCGCGGGCGATTTTTGAGCATTATCTGCCGCGCTACACGGGCGACCAGGCGCCGTCCAGCCGCCCTGGCCTGGCGGTGGGGTTGGCAGACCGGTTGGACACGTTGTGCGGGCTGTTCGCGGCTGGCATGGCACCCTCCGGGAATAAAGACCCGTTTGCCCAGCGCCGGGCGGCGCTGGGCCTGGTACAGAGCCTGATGGCCT
>JAYRWF010000018.1:0-2964 GCA_041918195.1 Anaerolineales bacterium | reverse complement strand
TTTCGATGCCGGGGCGACCCTTGCCGGCGGCTTTTATCCCGGTGGTCCGATGGATCGCCTGGCCAAGGCAGTCGGAATATCCGCATGGCCCGCACATCCTTCCGATCCGTCCATGGTGGTCCACCTGCCGGGTGGGAAATCGGTCACTCGTTATAGCGATGCGCGTCGCGACCAGGAACACCGGGCCGCCTTTGGCGAATCAGGCTGGTCGTTCTTCGAGTGGCAAGAGAAAACTGCCGATGCATTGTGGGCGCTGGCTTTGCAATCCCCTCCCTGGCCAGCGCAAAGCCTGGACCAGTGGTTGAACCTGGGGAAAACCGGGTTGAGTTGGCTCTTTGGCGACCTTCGCCGCCTGAACCCTTCCTTATTAGCCGATGCCTTCCTCCCGGTCAGCGCTCATCTACACAATTCGTCTCAGGACTTGCGCCAGTTCATCGATGCCCAGCTGTTAATATCTGCCCAAACCACCAGCGCTTATGCCAATGCACTTTATGGCGCTTCCGCCCTGGATTTGCCCCGTCGTGGCGTCGTCCACTTGGAGGGAGGCATGGGGGCAATTGCTGAGACTCTGGCGCAGGCGGTCCGGGACAATGGGGGAAAAATTGCTTATCGCAAAGAAGCGGGTAAGATCCTCTATGAAAATAATCGACCGGTTGGAGTTGAGCTTACGCGCGGCGGTAGCTTGCCGGCTGACCTGGTCGTCGCCAACCTGACCCCCTGGAATATTGCCAGCCTGGCTGGCGAACACGCGCCTCCCAGGTTGAAGCAGCTCCCGCCCCGGTCAGAGCGCGGTTGGGGAGCTTTCATGCTGTACGTTGGGATTGACCAGGCGGTTGTTCCACCAGATTTTCCGCTTCATCACCAGGTGGTTGTCCAGGAGCCGCTGGGCGAAGGAAACAGCGTCTTTTTGTCTTTGAGCCCAGCATGGGATGCCCGGCGGGCGCCCGACGGTCGGCGGGCATTAACCATCAGTACTCACACGGATTTCAACCCCTGGTGGGATCTGTATAACCAGGATCGGGAGGCTTACGAAAAACGGAAGCAGGATTATGCCCGGCGGCTGCTCGTGGCAGCCGAACGAGCCTTGCCAGGCCTGCAGATGGCTAGCGACCTGGTTTTACCCGGAACTCCGCTCAGTTTTGAGCGTTTTACCCAAAGGCATTGGGGTTGGGTCGGCGGCTTTCCCCAAACCAGTTTATTCACAGCCTGGGCTCCCCGGCTTGCTCCAGGCCTGTGGATGGTGGGAGATAGTATTTTTCCCGGCCAATCTACCGCCGCGGTTGCTTTGGGTGGAATGCGCGTGGCCAGGGATATTTTATCCGCGCCAGAGCTAAAACGAAAACGAATCGCTGGGGTTAAAAAATTAAGTGTTGGTATGTAATTTCGTTGATCAGGAGCCCAAATGAACCTCTTCGCTCGTACGATTGTTAACCCAGGAATGTTCCATGGTCATCGCAAGCAGCCACCTTTCTTTGAAGGCTGGTATTATAAGCTGGTCAGTGCCGATGAACAGCACCGTTTTGCGATCATTCCTGGAGTAATCCTGGGCGAAAGCCAGCATTCTTTTATCCAGGTTCTCGATGGCGTCACTGGCTCCTCAGCCTATCATTCCTTTCCAATCGACGCTTTTTGGGCCTCGGAACGGAAATTCGAGATTCGGGTTGGCGATAGTCCTTTCAATGCCGAGCGGATTGACTTAAATATTTCCGATGAACTTGGCTTGGTGTCAGGCAGCCTGCAATTCGAGGGGGGCGTGGGTTGGCCGGTACGATGGTGGTCTCCAGGGATCATGGGCTGGTATGCCTGGGTGCCACGAATGGAATGCTACCATGGGGTTTTGAGCTTTGACCATACCATCCATGGGACGCTGAATATCAACCAAAAGGGCATCGATTTCAGCGCCGGGCGTGGCTATATCGAGAAAGATTGGGGTCAATCCTTCCCATCTGCTTGGGTTTGGGCTCAAACCAATCATTTTGAGCGGCCTGGAACCTGCCGTACCGCTTCGATCGCCATGATCCCCTGGATGGGCAGTGCTTTTCGCGGCTTTATTATTGGTTTATGGCATCAGGGAAAGCTGTTTCGTTTTGCCACCTACACCGGTGCAAAAGTCGAGCGCCTGGAGATAGGCGCTCATACGATCCATTGGGTGGTTAGCGACTCGAAATATCGTTTGGAAATGGAAATCTGCCAGGCGCCGGGCGGAGTACTGCTTGGGCCAACCACAATAGAAATGGGCAAGCGAGTTGAAGAAACGCTGGATGCCACCGTCTCCCTCCGCCTGACAGAGAAATCCGGGCAGCTTTTATTTGAGGGGCTTGGAAAATATGCTGGCCTGGAAGTAAACGGTGATCTGCCTCGCTTGACTGCAGCTTGATCGAAACTAATTTGGTAGGGGATGGTGTTTAGCCTTTCTATTTTGAAACCAAGGAAGGCTGCGTATACAATTTAAAATGGTTATAATTCTGTAATCAAATATGTAAATTAATGCACCGTCTGATCCTGGTGCGGTATCGCCTAATAATAATATAAAAGGTAAGCAAAAATGGCTCATTCCAGCAAACAAGTTCCTAACCTGGTGGACATCCTACAACAGAAGTCATTAACCCACCCAGACCAGAACGCTTTTGATTTTGTGGTTGATGGCGAGAACCAGGTTGAGTCGATCTCTTATTTCGAGTTGTCGCGTCGTTCGCGTGCCATCGCTGCCCGTCTGCAAGAGTTGCACGCCGAAGGGGAGCGCGCAATCTTGCTCTTCCCCCCCAGTTTTGATTTCATCACTGCCTTTACGGGGTGCCTGTTTGCCGGTACAGTCGCGGTGCCTACCTATCCTCCAGATATCAGCAGGCTGGAGAGGTCATTACCGCGCTTCTTGGCCATTGTCCGCAGTGCTAAGCCGGCAGTGGTCTTAACGACCACGCCGATCCTGGCGCTTTCTCAGTTCATCTTGGCCCAGCATCCCGA
>JAYRWF010000017.1:0-2217 GCA_041918195.1 Anaerolineales bacterium | reverse complement strand
TGACCTCGCTTTGACGATTTGAAGTTGGGTATTAATCTGCGGTTGATGTGGGCGGTGGAGAGCAATCCCCAGCGAACAACAGGCATACAGCCTCCAGGATTGAATTGGGTAGATTTAGTAGGATTATACCAGAGCGAATCGGGCGGGGTGGGGTTGAAATTCGCTGAACAACAACACGCTGAAAGTACAGGCTTGACGGGCTAGAATGCGTATGGTATATTACGACCCGCATGGACCCGTGGTGTAGCGGCCAAACATGCGGCCCTGTCAAGGCCGAGATCGCGGGTTCGAATCCCGTCGGGTCCGCTGTACAGAAAACCTGCCTTCGAGCGAAGGCAGGTTTTTTGATCCCTGATATCAGCCTTCTACCCAAATGATCTCACCACTCGATCGAGGATCGTATCCGCCGATGGTGGCGATAAACTCATGTGCACTTGGTGAGTTCAGCCAGTTGGCCAGTTTCTGCATAGCTGGATTTTGAAAATTTTCTTCCGGAATTACCAGGTCATACCGCTCAGATACCAGGGGCAAAAAAGTCAGGTCGAATGTCAACGCTGAAGCTTCGAGCCCAAAGCCAACGTCAGCCTTTCCCTCGGCTATCGCCGCTGCAACAGCAGTGTGGGTGGAAACCTGACTTGAATACCCATTAATCTGTGTAGCCTCAATTCCTTCTCGGCGAAGGGTTGCATCAAGCCATACCCGGGTGCCTGATCCTGGTTGTCGGTTGATGAATAGAATCCCCGGCTGGGTGAGATCGGCCAGGCTAGAAATATGGGCAGGATTTCCGGGTGGGAGGATCAGGCCCTGATGCCGGTAAGCCAGGCACAACAAAGCTGTGCGCTTTCCAGGAAGCAGCCGCCGGACATAGGCGGTATTGTAGGTGTCCGTCTCGGGATCCCAGAGGTGGCTGCCTGAAAAATCTGCTTTGCCTTCCGCCAGTGAAATTAAACCACCCAAACTACCCGAAAACCCCAGTTGTAAACGGTAGCGTGGGACGATGTTAGGAAAATGACTGGCTAACCAGGTCAGCAGTAAATCGTGGCTGCCTGCAAAGCGCAGCACGCCTTCTTCAGATAGACTCGCCTGTTGCTGGGTGATTCGAAATCGGTCCAGAGCCAGGCCCAGGCTGGCCTCAATTTCTTCTATTTGATAACCTGCGGTCAAGCTCTCAAGCAGGAAGGCTTCACTGCGATGGAGCAGAAAGATCCGCCGCAGTGAAGCCAGGGGATGTCCAGATAGCTTACTGACCACGTGTGTCCCCTGCCCAGGCCGGCTGATGATCAGGCCTTGATCTGCCAACTCAGCATACGCTCGCTGGATTGTGCCTGGCGTGCAGTTCCAGAGGCCGGTTAACTCCCGCACTGGAGGAAGTCGCTGGCCAGCGACAAGCCGGCCTGCGCTGATCTCGTTGCGTATCCAATCAGCGATTTGGAGATACAGCGGTTGATCAGGATGACGCATCATGGAGTTGGATGTGCCTCTTTCCAGCTTGCTGAGCTCGGATTGAAAAGCGATTGGTTGAATTCGGCGCGCCCGAATTCGCCAATTTTCTCCTGGACAGGCAGGGATATTAACCAGTTGATAAATTGACCAGCCAGTTCTGCCTGGATTTTATCATTCTTGGCCGGATTGACAGCGATCACTCCATAGGGATTGAACAACAGCGGGTCTCCTTCGGAGATAATTTCGAGCTTAAGACCATTTTTTAAGCGAGCCAGGTAGGTTGCCCGGTCGCTCAGGGTATACGCCTGCTGTTCTTCCGCCATTGTTAACACCTCGCCCATACCCTGGCCGGCCGAGATATACCAATCTCCTGCGGGTTCGAGTTCGGCTTTTTTCCAAATGGATAGTTCCTTGGTGTGGGTGCCAGAGTCATCTCCGCGTGAGATGAACGGGCTCATGCTAACTGCTATTTTCTGAAACGCTTCTACCACAGAACCAATCCCTATTATCCCGGCTGGGTCTGCTGCAGGACCTGCGATTAAGAAGTCATTGTACATTACGTCCTCTCGGCGAACTCCGTGCCCGGCTGCCATGAATTCATCTTCTTTGGCGCGGGAATGGACCAGTAAAACATCTGCGTTCCCGTCTTCACCGAGTTGCAGTGCCTGGCCGGTGCCCACTGCGATGACCTCGACGTCTACCCCAGTGGCTTGTTCGAAAATTGGGATTAAA
Source organism: Anaerolineales bacterium (assembly GCA_041918195.1). GTDB lineage: Bacteria > Chloroflexota > Anaerolineae > Anaerolineales > UBA4823 > CAZAGA01. The sequence goes on along the minus strand of JAYRWF010000017.1, from coordinate 42 downwards.
ACATCCAATAATCCCGAGTCCTGGGTTGATGTGGTCGTAGCC
>JAYRWF010000016.1:0-3415 GCA_041918195.1 Anaerolineales bacterium | reverse complement strand
GGATTGGTTCTGATGTAGCTTGAGGGCTGGTGGTTGCATCTAGGAGACAAAAATCGGTTATACTTCTTGGCAGTATTCCACCCCGAATACCGATCAAAAACCATCTCTCAATTTCGAGAGAATAAAAAATCATAAAGAGGTGAAAATATGGAAACATTCATTGAGGATATCCTGGGCCGAGAAATTCTCGACTCCCGCGGCAACCCAACTGTCGAGGTCGAGGTCTGGTTGGCTGATGGAAGTGTTGGTCGGGCGGCAGTACCCTCTGGCGCATCGACTGGCGTGCACGAAGCTCTTGAACTGCGTGACGGCGATAAAAGCCGTTACAATGGAAAAGGTGTGCTCCAGGCAGTTGATCATGTCAACAACGACATTGCCGAAGAGCTGATTGGCTTTGATGCCACGGAACAGGTGATGATCGATCAGGCGTTGCTTGAGCTGGATGGCACGCCGAACAAAGCCAAGCTTGGTGCGAACGCGATCCTGGGCACCAGCCTGGCGGTTGCCAAGGCGGCGGCAGCAGCAGTTGGTCTGCCGCTTTACCGCTATATTGGTGGTGTGTATGCCCATGTCCTGCCGGTCCCGATGATGAACATCTTGAACGGTGGTGCGCACACTGGCTGGCAATCGACGGATTTCCAAGAATTTATGGTTATGCCATTCGGGGCTTCCAGTTTTGCCGAAGGCTTACGCTGGGGTTCTGAAATCTACCAGGCGCTCAAGGGTGTTTTGAAGAGTCGTGGCTATATAACCCAGGTTTGCGATGAATGTGGTTAAGCTCCGCAGCTCAAAGCGAAAGTTTAAGCAGTTGAGGTCATTATGGAAGCGATCGCCAAGGCCGGCTACAAGGCTGGCGAGGAGGTTTGCATTGCGTTGGACCCGGCCGCATCCGAACTGTATGACGAAGAGACCAAGACCTACAACCTTCGTAAAGAAGGCCGCAAGCTGACCGGCGAAGAAATGGTTTCTTTCTGGCTGTCGTGGGTTAACCAGTACCCGATCGTCTCCCTGGAAGATGGCCTGGCCCAGGATGATTGGGATAGCTGGAAGCTATTGGTCAAAGAAGCTGGCCATAAGCTCCAGATTGTCGGCGATGACCTGCTTGTAACCAACCCGGTGCGTGTTCGTCGAGCGATCCAGGAAAAGGCTGCCAATGCCCTATTAGTCAAGCTGAACCAAATTGGTTCGCTGACTGAGACAATTGAAGCGGTCGAGACCTGCCACCGGGCCGGCTGGCGGGCAGTAACCTCACATCGCTCTGGCGAAACCGAGGACTCAACCATCGCCGACCTGGCAGTGGCGCTCAACATGGGCCAAATCAAAACTGGTGCTCCGGCGCGATCAGACCGGGTAGCCAAGTTCAACCAGCTTCTGCGGATTGAAGAGGAATTGGGCGATACCGGCCGTTATGCGGGCTGGTCAGCCATCGGTCGCTAATCAACCTATAGGTCGTTGTGTAGTGGTCGAGTAGAAACTTGACCACTACACAAAATTTAACCGGGAGGGGTATGCGCGACGGGGGTGCCGTTTATCGAATTACAGACCTGGAAGAATCTGAACGGCCGCGTGAGCGCCTGGCAAGTCACGGCGCTCAGGCTTTGAGCGATGCGGAGTTGTTAGCTATCCTGCTTCGTGTAGGTGTGCAGGGGGAAAATGCGGTCCAGGTTGGGACGCGCCTGCTGAAAAATCTCAAAGGATTGACTGGTCTTCACCGGGCCACATACGAGGAACTTATCGAGGAAGATGGGATTGGCCCTGCAAAGGCTGCTCAACTGAAAGCGGCAATTGAACTGGGCCGCCGGATTGCGATTGCTGCTCCTGAAGAACGGCAAGCCATCCACAGCCCAGGAGATGCTGCCAACCTGGTTCTTTATGAGATGAGCGCCTTGGAGCAAGAAGAGCTGTGGGTGCTTTTACTGGATACCCGCAACCGGGTTTTGAACCGGGTGAAAGTTTATCGCGGCTCGGTCAATAATTCGCAGGTGCGGGTTGGTGAGTTGTTTAAGACTGCTATTCGCGCCAATGCCGCCTCGATCATCGTTATTCATAACCATCCTAGCGGTGATCCAACGCCCAGCCCTGAAGATGTCAACGTAACCCGATCGATTGTCACAGCAGGTAAGATGCTCGATATCGAAGTGCTCGATCACTTAATTATTGGCCAGGGAAGGTGGGTATCCTTAAAGGAACGCGGCTTGGGTTTCGGTTAAGTAGAAGTCATCCGGACCTGGAAGCCGCGAAATTCACCCGTCTCCGGGCTCCACTCGGTGCGAACGCCTTTGACCTGAGCAGCGCGTGGTCCTCGGTAGAGTGCGTTTAATAGTTTATCTAAATCGGCTCGGCTACCTTCTACCATAACTTCCACGCTGCCATCCCAGCGGTTGCGCACCCAGCCCTTCAGGCCCAGGTGAACGGCTTGGTCCTGTACAAAATAGCGAAACCCGACCCCTTGAACTATTCCCTCAACGAGGGCGTGTAAACGAAGTCGCGTATCTTCTGCCATTATCGCCCCCCCTTTCTGCCGTCGAATGGATTCGCATGGCGCCTGGCAGCGCGCTGCCTGCGCATTCCGATCAGCAAGGCCAGCGGTGGTAGCATTACTGCTGCCAAAATTACCAGCCAGGGCAGGATTTTCTGCAGGCTGCTCAACAGCAGGTTCTCTCCCAGGCGCTCCGCCCGCCACTGCCGTTCAAGCTGTACCAGGCTAACTCCCAGGGCACTCTGCACACCATGCTCGCAACCGACACCGCTGGAATACTGGTCAACCATTGCTTTCAGACCGTCGGCGCCGTATTTCGCATGTAGATAGTTGATGAATGAAGCTGATTGGGCGTAAGCGCGTAGCGCGGCAGAAGCTTCGCTAGGAAAGCCGCTGCACAGGCTGGAGATCGGCTGCAAGGTGTTGCTTTGATTGGCGTTGTCCAGGATTGATTGGTAATCCGGATTTGGGAAAAGCTCGGCAAACGAAGCCAAGCCCTCGTTTAGCCAGGTTGGTAGGGAGTTGTAACCTGGACCGCTGGCTTCATACAGCAAAATGTGCATCAACTCGTGGGGCAGGCGCTGCTCGGTCAGGATCTTTTGGTCCGGCCCTGGCGGCAGGGAGACCACAATCACCCCCAGATCTGGATCGGCGTGCCCGGCAATCCAGTTTTGACCGGTCAACAGCAGCGTCTCTTGCATTGCAGCTGAATTGGGGTAGGCATAGATGTCGATTTGTTCCGGACGCTTGACCGGTAGGATCGTCTCGATACGTTCAAGGCCGGTCCTGGCGATCTCAAGCGTCTGTTGCTCAAAACCCACATCGCCCTCCACCCAGTGTAAGGTAAATGGGCCAGACTGGGCGGTTTGCCAGGCAAAACGGTCGTCAAAATATATCAAATTCTGGCGGGTTGAAGTCAGGGTTTGACCTGACTTC
>JAYRWF010000015.1:0-1631 GCA_041918195.1 Anaerolineales bacterium | reverse complement strand
CGCGGCTGGTGGGTGACCCAGGTCCCGGTCTCAGCCAGTAAAGCGGCTTCGCGGGCGTCAATATTCACCGCGTGGACGGCGATCGAGCGCGGGCCAAGCAGCCCATGATGGTGCAGGCGGTCGACCACGCGCATCCCAGATTTGGCCAGGCTGTCGTACTCGTCGGCCATCGACTCGGCGACATGGATGTGGAAACCTACCCCTTCCGGCGCTGCTTCACGGCAGGCATCCAGGGTGGCGGCTGACAGGCTCAGGCTGGCGTGCAGGCCAAAAGTAGCCGCCAATCGCCCACCGGCCACGGCCTGGTTTTGGCAGCGCTGGATGAAGCGGACATTTTCATGGATGCCAGCCTGGGCGCGCTCGGGTCCGTCGCGATCGGTGACCTCGTAGCACAAAGCAGCCCGCAATCCAGACTGGTCAACCGCTTCGGCGATTGTGTCTAGGGATCCGTCGATCGCATTTGGGGAGGCATGATGGTCGATAAGCGTGGTCGCGCCGTGACGAATGGCGTCTATCAGCATAATTTCTGCCGAAGCGCGCACCGCAGCCATGTCCAGAGCCTTATCAAGCGGCCACCATAATTTTTGTAATATTTCTGGGAAGTCTTTAGGCGCCGCCCCGGGGATAGCCATACCGCGCGAGAATGCGCCGTAAAAATGGGTGTGGGCAACAATGCTGCCAGGCATCACATACTGGCCGTGGGCATCTAATTGTTCAGCTTGTGGATGGCGGGCAAGTAGCTCAGCCTGAGGGGCGATTTCGGCAATTTTATCGCCTTCGATTCGGAGGGCGTGGTCTTCCAGGATACGATTGGGGGTTTCCCAGGTGATCAGTTTTCCATTGGTGATCAACATAACGACTCCCTTAGTCGAACACAGTTGGACAATCCGGGTTGTGGTAAGCGGCGAAGGCATCGGCAATCTGGCGAGGTTTGGTTCGCTCGCCCGAAAGCCCGGCTGGGATCTCCTCCGGAGCGAAAAAAGCCACTTCACTGGTTTCCAGGCTGGCACTGGCTTCGCCGCTCAGGATCTCGCACAGGAAGATCAGCTTATAGGCGTGGAAGATCTCCAGTGGGCCAGTGCGGTTGGCGTCATAGACTCCGATCAGGCGGCGGGCTTTGACGCGAAAACCAGCTTCTTCCCAGGCTTCCCTTTCGGCGGCTTCGGAAGGCACATCGCCGACATCCGCCCAGCCACCTGGTAGGGTCCAACCGCCATCCATGCGTTCGCGTACCATTAGCAGGCGGCCATCCCGAAAGGCGGCAGCTCGCACGTCGACACGCGGCGTGGCGTAGCCGCGCTGGGCTTGAAAGAGCTTTACCAGGCCGTGTTTTTCCAGATTGGATTGGCTGGCAGTGATCTCAGCGGCGATCTCGCTCAAGCGTTGGTAGCGCTCCAGGTCGAATTCGTTCAATGCATAATGCAGGCCAGTTTGGGCCAGGGCCTGAATTTCTCTAGCCCAATTTAACCAGGGCAGCGGTTGCAATGGATCCATGCCAAGTCTTCTATCCGGAGGCAACTTGTCGTGCGGTTTGCATCTGGCGAATGATCTCGCTCTGGTCAACCGGAAGACGGTCGACGCGCACGCCAACCGCATTATAAATGGCGTTGGTGATCGCCGGCGTGGTCGGG
>JAYRWF010000014.1:0-4187 GCA_041918195.1 Anaerolineales bacterium | reverse complement strand
TGCCGTTGTTAGCCGGGCTTCTCGCCCATTTTGTGGAAATTAACTTTGGGATTTCGATCGGCGTCACCCGGCTGTATTTCTGGGTCTACCTGGCCTTGCTGTGGTGGCTCGGGGTCTATTATCCTGCGGTTCAGGCTTCAACGAGACCAGTGGAAGAGGTGGAAAGTCCGGTATATGGACAACCTGCTCCAAGCGCCAGGCTGGAAGCAAGCGCCACGAGCAAGCCAGGCGCAAAGAATCGAGGGCGCTCCACCCAGGCGAACCGCAAAACCACCCGACCGGTCGTTTCGTCATTACCAGCGAACGGGTTGGTTTGGGGTGGTTTGCTTGGGATCATCTTTTCCAGCCTGGGCTTCAGCCTGATCACCAACCAGGAGGGAGCGCGCAGCGCCTTGCAGATCCTCTCGATCTCCCTGACCCAGCTAAGCGATGGCAGCCGTTCTCTGGGCATCCTGGCAATCCTGGTTTTCTCCTGGCTCTTTCTTTCCCTGCTGGCTGCCAGCGAGGATGGCTTTGAAAAAAACACTCGCCGCCCAGGTGGGGGGGCGACTTTCTTTCAAAGCTGGGTGGTCATCCTGCTTGGTTCATCGGTGGTTGCTCTGTTGTTTTGGCTCTGGCATAGTGCAGGTTTGGCCTCGATTGCACGCAGCCAGCCGAGCAGCGTGGCTGAGTTCATGGTCCAGGTTTCGCGCTATGGCAGCGAGCTGGCCAAATTTTATTTCTACCTGTTGTTGCTGGTGGTTGGGCTTGGTTGGCTGCTAGCGCAGATGGATCGCCCTTCCGGTCTTGGGAATGGATGGGGAATGACGGGACAAAAAGCCTCTCCCACGCCAGGCCAGCTGTGGCTAAGCCCGTCAGCGCTCAGGGTGGGTGCTTTTGTGGGTGTAGTCCTGGCTGGCTGGTTGGTTATCACCGCCAATCTGCGTGTAGTCCAGGCGGATATTACCTTCAAGCTGGCCGAATCCTTCAACCAGCCTGGCGCTTATCCTCTGGCGATCGAAATCTACCAGCGCGCCAACCAGATGGCGCCGAATGAAGATTATTACTATCTCTTCCTGGGACGTGCGTACCTGGATCAAGCCCGCTCGCTTTCCGATTCTGGGCAGCAGCAGGCGCTCTTCGACCAGGCCCAGCGCGACCTGGTCAAAGCGCAAAGTTTAAACCCACTCAACCCAGATCACACGGCGAACCTGGCACGAGTCTACAGCCTGTGGGCTGCGTACACATCCGATGTCCAGCAGCAGCGAGAGCGCCTGGAAACCTCGGATACATATTTTCGCCAGGCGCTGGCGATCAGCCCGAATAACGTCCGTTTGTGGAACGAATGGGCTTACCTGGCGGATAAACAATTGGACCAACCTGAAGCAGCCCAGGAACGCCTGGAACGAGCTTTGGCGATCGACCCGAGTTATGATTGGACTTACGGGCAACTCGGCAGCCTGGCAGAGGGCAAGTCTGCCCAGGCGAACACCCCGACCGAGAAAATCTATTGGCTGGAGCAGGCGGTTGACTATTATCGCCAGTCGATCGCAATTCCTGGGGAGGCACAGCTGAAATATACCTACAACCTGGCCCTGGGCGGTGCGCTGGTCCAACTTGAGCGCCTGCCCGAAGCCATCCAGGCCTACCAGACCGCTCTGTTGGCCTACCCTCAGAGTAGCTCGGCGTGGCGGGTGCACGAAACTTTGGCTCGCCTGTACGCGCTGGATGGGCAGCTTGAAACCGCCCGCCAGTCAGCCAACACGGCCTTATCCTTGGCGCCGGCCTCCGAGCAATCCCGCTTGCAGACTTTGCTCGATCAGTTGAACACGGCGCCTTGATGCGCCTGGGGTAAAGATGATTGCCTGGGTGGCTTTTGGCCTGGCTCTCCTGATTTGCCTGCTGATCATTCCTGGCTTGCGTCAGGTTTGCTTCCGCCTTGGGTGGGTAGCGCTGCCGCGTGCCGATCGCTGGCATAGCCAGCCGACGCCAACTATGGGCGGCATCGCCATTTTCAGCGCCTTTGCGCTCAGCCTGGGCGCCAGCCTGCTTGCGCTGCACCTGATTGGCGACAGGCTAGCCAGCCAGCCTATCGGGCAGCTCAACCTACAAAGCTGGGGTTTCCTGGCTGGCTCGTTGGTTATCTTTGGCCTGGGTGTCTTGGATGATTTAAAGCATATCTCGCCCCAGGCCAAGTTGATTGGCCAGATCAGCGCTGCAGCGATTGTGATTGTGTTTGGTTCGACAACCGACTTCTTTACTCCGATCCTCTCGAATAGCCTGCTGGCAGAATTTTTCAACCTGCTGCTGACCTTCCTCTGGTTGGTCGGAATTACCAATGCAATCAACCTGCTGGACAACATGGATGGCCTGGCGGGGGGGATTGTGTTGATCACGACTGGCCTGCTGGCCTTTTTGTTTTGGCGGGCTGGGAATTTCGGACTGGTGGTGGTTTGCCTGGCTTTGATGGGGGCAATCCTGGGTTTCCTGTGGTTCAATTTTCCACCTGCCCGGCTGTTCATGGGCGATTCGGGCAGCATGTTCCTGGGTTTTACCCTGGCTGCCCTGGCGATCACCCGCCAGCCACAAGCTTCGAATGTTTTTGCCATCCTGGCTGTGCCTTCGTTGCTCTTCCTGTTGCCAATCCTGGATACCTTGTTGGTAACCATCACTCGCCTGTGGCGCGGGGCTTCACCCGTTCAAGGCGGGCGCGACCACACCTCGCACCGCCTGATTGCCTTTGGACTCAAGGAGCGCCAGGTGCTGGTTATCCTGTATGCCGCGGCTTTGCTCTCAGGAATCCTGGCGGTGATGATTGAATCCGCCGGATACCGTTTGAGCCTGATCCTGGTGCCTATCCTGGTGGCAGCTTTTGCCCTGGCTGCAGCTTATCTCGGCGGAGTCAAGATCAGCCTGCCCGGTAATCCAGGGGGGGCGATTGCTCTGGAACACCCAGCCATTTTGGATGACAGTGAAGCGCGCTCCCCGAGCCTGGCGCAGATTGTGCTCAACCTGACCTTTAAAAGACGGTTATTAGAAGTCAGCCTGGATTTTGTGATCATCTTGCTGGCTTATTACCTGTCGTTTGTCACCCGTTATGGGCTGAACCTGAGCGAAGAGCGGATCGGTTATTTTCTGCAGGCCCTGCCGGTGGCGCTGGTGGTGGGCTACCTGTCCTTCTTCCTCAATGGGGTTTACCGGGGGGTTTGGCGGTACGTAGGGGTCGATGAGAGTATTTACTATTTCCGCGCTTCGCTGAGTGCGGTGGTAGTCAGCGCGTTGTTTATTTATTCGCTTTACGCGCTGCGTGCGGCGAACATGGCCGGCTCAGAAGCACCGCCGCCCATGGCGGCTTACTCGTCAGCGCTGTTTCTCTTGTTTGGTGTTTTCCTGTTTCTTGGCCTGGCGATGTCGCGCTCATCCTTCCGGGTGCTAGACCGGTTGTTTAGCCTGCCGGCGCGGAGTGCAGAAGAAAGGGTGCTGATTGTTGGTGCGGGCGACGCTGGTGAAATTGCGCTGCGTTGGATATTGATGCACCCCGGCATGAACTACCGGCCGGTGGGTTTCATCGATGAAGATCCGCTCAAGATCGGCCGTACAATTCATGGGGTGGAGGTGTTAGGCAGCGCAGCCCAGCTAGAGCAGATCCTGGAGCGCCACCCAGTGAAAGGAATCATCCTCACCGGTGGAGAACAAGCTGCCGGGGGCGCGGTGGCCCGTCAAATCGCCGCCTCGCACGGTTGTTGGCTGCGCGTCTTCCGGTTAGATTTCAAATTGCAAGACTAAGCCCGGGTATTCGCCGGCTCTTTTACCAAAAATACCAGGATATACAAGGTGATCAGCCCGAACACTGCCGAGGCGCTGAATGTGCTGGTGTAGCCATTAAATTCGGCCAGCCAGCCACCCAGGAAAGGTGCCAGGATGGTGAAGGGGGCAATCAGCGTATTCGACAGGCCAATGTAAACCGGGCGTTGCTCCTCACGGCCGAATTGTTGGATCATCGCAATCGCGATGGTCCAGATTCCGACGTTGGCAATCCCGGTTAGGATCATTACCGGGAAGAACCAGGCCGCGCTGGGCGCCCACCAGGCCAGCAAGGCGCTTAGAATTGAGGCGAATATCCCAATTGCCATGATCCCGCGATGACTCCAGTGATCCCCTGCCCAGCCCATGATTGGATTGGCCACGATTTGCACCCCGAGCAGGAC
>JAYRWF010000013.1:0-5690 GCA_041918195.1 Anaerolineales bacterium | reverse complement strand
GCAACAAGCCAGCCAATTTATAGGTGATCGCTAATTCGGTCGGGTCGGTCAACAGTTCCTGAGCAAGGAGCAAGACCAGTTGGTCAATTGGCAGGATTACAGCAGCCTGCCAGCGGCGGACAGCCTGGCGGAAAGTCTCCAGGTCGTCCAGAACGACTGGATCGAGACCGGCGGCAGCCTGTTCAGCCAGCCAATCCAATTCCAACCCAGGATACAGGTAATCTTCCACCCGTTTGAGCTTATGAATTAATTCCGCCCGCTCTTCGTATACTTTGCGTGCATCCTCATTCACCTGGTCAGCTTTATGCCAGACCCGGTAAGCCTGGGCTAGCCTGGTCGCGGACCCAGGCTCTGCCAGGGCGCTCAAAATCGCAGTTAACTGGCCAACGGAGAGGCGCGTGGCACTCGAACTGCGCAGCAGGCTGTCCTCAAAGTCGATCCTGCGAGCGCGTAGCTCGTCTGCCAGGGCGCTGCCGCGATGATTGGTTGGCGCCAGGACTGCCACTGTGGCTTCGGTATGCTCAGGCAAGTAACGCGCCAGGGAGTCAGCGATCAGTTGGATCTCTTTCTCCGGAGTCAGCCGCTTGGGGTACAGGAAGACCTGATCGGGCTGGTCGGGTGGATTGGCCTGTGGATCGCCCGGCAAAGTCGGCTTGATCAGGGGCGGTGAACGGAGGGCATCGCGCACCTCCGGCACCAGATGGTCTTCCTGAGTCCAACGCACCAGCTCATTAGCCAGGTTGATAATGCTCAGGGTTGAGCGACCTGACTCGGGCAGGGATTGCGAACTCACATCCGGGCTGTGGATGAAATCAATCAGGAATTGCGGGTTAGCAGTGGTGAAGGTCTCGTAAATCGCCTGGTTGGGGTCCCCAACCCGGACCCAGTTCCCTTGTGGGCCAGCCAGGCGGCGCAAGATCTCCTCCTGTAACCGGCTGCTATCCTGGGCCTCATCTTCAAGGATATAAGGCCAACGATCCTGTAAGCGGGCGAGCAGATCCGGGTTGGTTTCCAACGCCTGGAGCGCCAAACGCATTAGATCATCGAAATCTACTGCTCCACGATAATTCAAAGCACGCTGGTACTCGATGTACATTTCCAGGCCCATCTCTGCCAGGGGCAGCGCGCCAGGCAGCCGGTCCAGGCGCTGGCGAAGCTGCTCGGGGGTCTGGCCGAGATCTTTCGAATAACGAATGAAACCAACCGCACACTCGCGCACCACTTCGGGGATCTTTTCCCGATACAGGTAAGGCAGCCTGTTTTCATCCAGACTTTCATCAATGGAAGCATCCAAGCCCGCAGGATGGCTTTTCAACCAGCTCCGGACTACTTCATCTAAAATGGCATTCGTTTCTCGCTCGTCGGCAATGGAAAAATTTTCAGCCAGCCCAACCAGTGAAGGCCGCTCCCGAACGATGTCATGCGCCAGGCCATGCAGGGTGCGAACGCGATACCCCAGGTTAGGCAACAATTCATACGACTCGACGAATTGACCCACCCGCTGGTAAAAATTATCGACCGCTGAATTAACCAGTGTGACCACCAAAACTTCCTGATCTTCTCGCAAAACCCCGCTACGCAAAATTTCAGCCGCCAGAAGAGAGAGTGTCCAGGTTTTCCCGCTGCCCGGTACCGCAGCAATCCCCATCCTTCCACCGGGGTAACGTAAGATCCGTTTTTGAGACGGTCGAAGCTGGACAGCAGGACGTTTCGGCTTCATCCTGCACCTGCCGCCAATAATAGTCGCTGCAGGGCTTGCAGGAGCGGACCGCTCGATTCGTAACCCTGCTCGCCGACCTTGCTCAAACCCAGGTAAATACGTTCTCGACAGCGATGCAGCAAGCCAAGCGCGAGAGTGCTCAATACTTCCTGACCAGCTTCGAGCTCATCGTACTCGGTCCAGGGACGGCCGCGTGACCAACGCCGGCTTAAGACATAAGGATGGGTCAAGGGTTGGTTCAGCCGTTCCGACCAGCCTGGGCTGCCAGCATCCAACCAGAACTGGACACTGACCGGATGGTTACTCATTAAAAAGGTAAATGCCGGGGCGATCAGAACAGCATCATCCGGTTGCTCAGTCCAACTGCGCACATACTGGGCTGCAATGACACCCTCGGCGACCATCCGCAGGTATTCCCGGCCAAGCGGGATGCCTTCCTCAGCCAGGGTATCGCCGGCTACCCAACGAAATTTCTGCACCGACTCGATCAGGTTGGCCGTCACTTCGGCAGCGACGAGATCGCTGTGAAAGCCAAAACCAGGCTGAGACAGGATCTCGCCAAACAGGCGACCGAGGAAATGATCGAACTCGCCAGGCGGTTCGCGCCGGCTGGCCAACCACTGGCGTAAAGATTCGTAGCGTTCACCCACCCGGTAAGTGATCCGGTTTTGGGTTTCGCTTTTAATCTGGTCAAAGGAAGTCAACACAGGCAGCCCGTTGCGGGTGCGAAAAACAATTTCGGCCAGGAGTTGAGCTCGCACCAGGTCTAACCCATCAATCGCCTGCATCAGTGCATAGGCCACGTCCGTCTTATTCACGGAGATATGCCACTCCGGATAGGCCAGACCCGAAAGGGTCAGCAAGCAGCGCGTGGCCGGTTCTTCGCGTAAGGCGCGCGAAGGGCGGTGTGATCGAGCGGGCACCCCCCTGGCGTCCAGGCGTTTCAGCAGCGAAAATCGCAATGAATCGGAAAGATAAGGCGCCAAAACGACGATTTCCGAAGGCGGGTAACCATCTTGATGCACCAAACCGGCAACCTGGTCGGCTACCCAATCCAACATTTCGGGGTAATAGACGTGTTGCTGGTAGGTTAAAGCCTGCCTGAGTTTTGGTTTAACCAAATGCCTGGGGCTTCTTGCGCCCGGCTCCGCTTGGGGATCTATTTTATGGAGAACCGCCTCCAGGCCCGCTGCTAAGGCTTGGACTGGTTCGCTCATCACCAGGCCGGCTGTAAAAACCACCCGTTCCTGGCAATGCTGAGCAATATCCAGCCCGGTTTGCGGATCAGCGCCGAGAAAGCGCCGGAAACCACCCCGCCAGTCGTAGATTAATAAGGCAGATTCAAATTCTGGCAACCATGCGGACAGGATGTCCTGGGTGAAGGGGGTATCTTCTTCGAGGTTATCGAAAATCAAGTGACGGTAGGTCTGGACCAGGTAAGAACGGCAGATCCTAGCCGGCCAGAGCTGTGATCGGAACAACTCCACCTGCAAGGAGTAATCTAGCAGATTATGATCCAGGCAGAAGCGGCGAAACCGATTGGCGCATTCCTGGACATCATCATATATGCGGAGTTGTCCAGGTTCACCTATCCAGGCTTCTTTTAAACGCGGGCCAATCTCTTCGACCGGGAAACCGACCAGAGCGGCTTTATTCAGGTTGTCCAGAACCTGGCTAAACAAGCGGTTGCGATCGATCTTGACAGATTCGAAAAATCCCTCCTTCAGCAACGGCTCCACCAGGTGGGCCATGTAGTACTGGGCAGTCTCGAGGGTTAGAAAAACTGGCGGGCGGTCTGGTTGCCTGAATCCAGCGGCAGCGGAGGCCAATGGCCAGAACAAATCTACCATCCGTTGCGCCAGGCCGCCCAGGGTAAGGCTGGCGACCACGCCTCCGCCCACAACTCCAGGGTCTTGTAATGCCTGGAGATACGACGCGGCCAGGGTGCGCTGGGGTGTCAAGAGCAAAATCGAGCTGGCGGGCATACCTTCCGCCATTAAGTGCAGCAAGCGGTATACTCCAGCAGTCGTCTTCCCAGCCCCAGCCGGACCTTCGAGGAAGATCTTCGACTGCAGCGGTTGGCGAACCAGGCTGGATTGCCCTGGATTTAAATGATGAGAGGCGGATTCCACGAACATTTGTTTTTATAATAATCGATTATCCGAGCGCTTGCAAGAACCAAAGGATGAACATGCCTGCCAGGATAGTCAGGATGGTATTCCGCGTCCGCCAGGCAACCAGGATCGCAGCCAGGCCAGCCAGCAGACGGAGGTTTGCAAAACTCAGATCGAGACCTCCCTGGTTGATCAGCAACTCAGGGAAGATAATCGCAGTCAAAACCGCCGGGGGAACGTAACGAAGGGCGCGCCTCAGCCAGGGCGGGATCTCCCAATGCGCAAAGACCAGGATGAAAGACAGGCGAATGCCATAGGTAATCAAGCCAGCAACCAGGAAAGTCAGGAAGAGCTGGAGCGCGGAAGCCAGGGCTGGTTCAAACAGGCCAATCGTCATTGAGCATCCTGTTCAACAGGAGATCGTCGGCTATGGTGGAGGGTTTCCAAGGCTAACCCCACCAGGATGCCGACCAGCGCGGCGCTGACCAGACCAAGTTTATAGGGCAAACGGTAGGCCAGGATTGCCATAACACCGGCGCTGAGCGCCGCCCCGACAATCGCTGGATCCTTGAGACCTGGCGTGACCAGGGCGATGAAGGTCAAGGCCAGGGTAAAATCCAACGACCAACTGGCGGGAACGACCGCCCCGAGCAGAATACCGGCCGCTGTGCTGAACTGCCAGGAGCTCCAAAGCGCCAGCCCAGCGCCCAGAAAAAACCAATGCTTCTGATCCACCCCGGATGGCTCATCACGCTGGTAATGAAGAATAGTGACTGCATAGGCTTCATCGGTCAACAGATAAGCCAGGATCGCTTTCCACAACCAGCTTAAGTGGCGAGTATAAGGAGCGACAGAAGCACTATACAAGGCATGGCGCAGGTTTACAACCGCGACAGTCAGTAAAATGACCAACGACGGGGCAGCCTGGTGAATCAACTGGGTGGCGAGCATCTGCGAAGAGCCAGCAAATATGATCGCCGATCCCGCCTGGGAAGCTCCTGGCGGGATCCCCGCGCCTAATGCCAGCACGCCGTAGATCATACCGAACGGAATCACACCAACCAGGATCGGCAGTTCAGCCTGGATGCCTGCCAGGAACTGGGAGCGGGCGGTGGACTCCAACTCAGTCGGTTCCGGCGGTTTCAACTATCTTGATAATCCGGCTCAATTCCTGGTCCTGATTGCCATCAATACCCTGGGGGTGGTATTCCTGCAAGATTTGCTGCGCCTTAACGCGCGCCCAATCACGCGCACCATCCCGTTTCTCTTCCCAGACATTGTAAGGGCGCCGGTCAATCAAGGTGGGCGTCCAGCGCTGACGCATGTATTGGCGAGTATGGCGTTGAGACAGGTAGCTGCCGGTTTGCCCAACAGCCTTAATCACGTCTAAAGCCAGGCCCTCCGGAGAAACCTCGATCCCCTTAAACATCGACTCGAGCATGCTCCAGATCTCGCAATCCATCAGAAGTTGCTCATAGGATAGAATGCGCGAGCCATGTAGCAAGCCAGCGCCTAAGAGCATATCGGACATGGTCAGGACAGCCATATAGGATGAGAAGCTACTATCCACTCCGGCCTGCCAATCGGGTTCTTTAGCACCGGTGGCATAGGCGCCCATGGATAGGGGCACGCGATAGAAATCGGCCAGCAGATTGGAGGCAGCCCCAAACAGGTAATCCTCGGGCCCACCGCCGGTATACGCCCCGGTGCGTAAATCCGTCATTGTCTGGGCAGCGGCATAATAGACCGGGCAGCCCGGGGCATGCATTTGCATCAAAGCCAGGGCGGAGATCACTTCGGCATTGCCAACTACCAATGTTCCGGCCAGGGTGATCGGCGCATTCGAACCAGCCGAT
>JAYRWF010000012.1:0-2543 GCA_041918195.1 Anaerolineales bacterium | reverse complement strand
GCGCAAAACACGCAGCCCATCGCGCAGCCAGCCTGGGTCGAGATGCACAGCGTGCGCCGGTTGGCGTAGCGCATTAGCACCGCCTCTATCGCTTTTCCATCCGGCAGGGCGAAGAGCGTTTTGCGGGTTTCACCATCCTGAGAGTTAAGGTACGTGATGGGTTGGAGGGAAGAAAAGCGGAATTGCTCGGCCAATTGGGCGCGTAACCCGGCCGGCAAGGCGCTAAATTGTTCCGGGCGCTCGTATAACTGCTGGTACAGGCCTTGCCAGACCTGGCGGGCGCGGTAGGCCGGCTGGCCCAGCTCGGCCAGGGCGGCTTCCAGTTCACTCCGGTCCAGGTCGTAGATCAGGCGGGTTGCCATAAGGTCAAATCATCTCCAACAGGGCGGCCAGGTCGCTGGCAATATAGTCGATCCCTGGTTCCCAGGCCGCCGCCTGCTCGGCTGAACTGACCCCTGAGAGGACCAATCCGGTCCGGCAACCGATTCGCTGGGCGCCGGCAATATCGGTTTCCAGCCGGTCACCGACCACCAGTGCCTGCTCGGGTTGCAACCCCATCCGGCTCAGGGCCAGGCGATACATCTCCGGCTCGGGTTTTCCGATGATCAGCGGGGTGACATCCGTGGCAACCTGGATCATGGTCACAAACGCCCCAGCCCCGGGGATCAATCCTTCGGGAGTTGGAAAGGTTCGGTCGGGGTTAGTGCCGATAAACACAGCGCCGTTGCGGATCCACAGCGTGGCCCATTTCAGCCGCGCGAAGGTGACCTGGCGATCGATCCCCACCACCACGGCGACCGGTTGCTCGTCTGCGCCCGGCGCCAGGCTGCGAAAGCCGACCGCTTCGATCTCCTCGACCAGGTTCTGCTCTCCCAGGACGAAGACCGGAGCTCCGACCGAAAACCGCTTCTGGAGATAGGCCGCCACAGTTTGAGAAGTGTTGATGATCTGTTCCGCCCGTAAGTTGCCCACGCCAAAACCAGCCAGTTTTTCGACGAAGGCGCTGGCTGAAAGGGTGGCGTTATTGGTGGCCAGGAACAACTGATAGCCGCGCTGCTCGATGGTGTTAAAAATGGCTGGCAGGTCGCCGATGGGGGTCCGGTCACGCCACAGTACGCCATCCATGTCCAGGATGATACCTCGAGGGTTGAATTGTTTATCCGTCATGGCATTCCCCATAAAATGGGATTGGGGTGCGGCAGACCCGCACCCCAATCGCCCAACTGGTTGAATTTCGCTAGTCGCTGTTGCGCTTGATTGGCGGCAGGACTTTCAACGCGGGCAGTTCCATAACCTGGTCGACCAGGCCGTAATCAACGGCGGCCTTGGCATCCAGGTAATAGTCCCGGTTGGTATCATGTTCGATCGTTGCGATCGTTTGACCGGTATGGCGGGCCAGCACGCCGTTGAGCTGGTCTTTCAGGCGCAAGATTTCGCGGGCCTGGATTTCGATGTCCGAAGCCTGGCCCTGTGCGCCGCCCAGCGGTTGGTGCATGTGGATCGTCGCGTTTGGCAGGGCATAGCGCTGGCCTTTGGTGCCGGCGGTCAGCAGTACTGTGCCAAAAGAGGCGGTCATCCCGACTGCCAGGGTGCTGATCGGATTAGGGATCATCTGCATCGTGTCGTAGATCGCCAGCCCGGCATAGACTTGCCCGCCGGGGGAGTTGATGTACATCTGAATCGGGGCTTCAGGATCCTCGCTGCTCAAGAAGAGCAGTTGGGCGACGATCACATTAGCGACTTGATCGTTAATCGGCGTGCCCAGGAAGACAATCCGGTTGCGCAGCAGGAGCGAATAGATATCGTAGGCGCGCTCGCCGCGGGCGGTGGTCTCAATGACCATCGGAATTAAAGATTGGGGCAGGTTCATGCTTGTTCGTCCTTTGTCTCGGTGACTTCGATCTCAGCGGGGGATTGCGGTGGCTCGTCGCTGCTTTCATCCGAGGAGGCGGGTCCGGCCTCAGGCTGTTCTGTAGCCTCAGGCTGTTCTGTAGCCTCAGGCTGTTCTGTAGCCTCAGGCTGGCCCGGCGTGTAAGCGCCGCTGGCGATATCGCGCAAGCGCTGCCCGGCATGGCGGGTGAGCAAGTCGATCATCACGTTGCCGACCAGGTTATTCATAATCCGCTCGTCCGTCAGGCGGCGGGCTTCGTCGGGGCCCAACGACTGGTTCAAGCTGCGCAGGATGTTCATCGTCTCCGCCTGGAGCTCGCCTTCCTCCACCTGTAGGTTCTCAGCTTTGGAAACCTCTAGCAGAACCAGCGAGCGCTTCAGGCGGCCTTCAGCAACCGGCTTTGCCTCTTCCAACAGGGCGGCCAGTTCCATGTTGCGGCTCTTCAGGTACAGGTCGAAATCCTGGCCTTGCTGCTGCAGGCTACGCTTGAAGTTTTCGACCACCGTGTTCTGCTCCGACTCGAGCATCTGCGGCGGGTACAGGACGGTTGACTGCCCGACCAGCTCGTCCAGGATCGCCTGGTCGTAGGTCTGGTCGTAGGTCTGCTGGTTCTGTTGGCTCAGGCCGGAGCGGATTTCCTCGCGCAGCGCGT
>JAYRWF010000011.1:0-3269 GCA_041918195.1 Anaerolineales bacterium | reverse complement strand
AGGGCCTGGAAATCGGCCGGAATTTCCACCAGCAGCAAGCTGTCCTGCTCACTGGTTAGCCGCTCGAACCGGTCCGCTTCACCCGGCTTGGGGAAGTCGTTCGGCCCGGCGCTGGAGGGGTTGAGGATCTCGGCTCCCGCCGCCAGATAATGCGCCAGGTCAAGCTGCAGGCGCGGTCGTTTGCTCAGGTGCACCGTCACCCGGCGGGTATTGACCCACCAATCGACCTGGAAGCGGTCAGAAGGCAAGCCAGCATTCAACGCATCGTCCATCGTGCCATAAGCGTCCGGCAGATAGGTCGAGCAAACCGCGCCCAGGCGGGCGATATTCAGGTAACCATTCCGGCTGAGCAACGGATCGTAGGTCCAGGTGATCCGGTCGATGCCCTGCTGGCGGACCATCTGCCACTGGGCGCGCTTGAGGGCAAAGCCGATACCAAGATCGCGCTGCTCCGGGTCCACTGCCAGCATGTGCGAGCAATGCTTCAGGCGCGGGCCATCGGGTGTGGTATACAGGCCAGGAAAGCCAAAAACAAAACCGGCCAGGCGGTAGCCTTCCGCCAGGCCCGGCTGGCTGGAAAAGGTGCTGGTCGGACCGGACGGCGGACGTCCTTCTTCCGCAACGAACGCGCCGACCACCAGCCCGCCGTTGTGGGCGGCGGTCAGCAGCAGGTGACCGGGGACAATTTCTGTCTCATTGCCTGGCCAGACCCGGCGCTGTAGTTCTTCGACCGCAGCCATCTGGCCAGGCTGGTCGAGGATTTGCAAGCGAAAGGCAGTGCGGGAGAGTCCAGGGGAAGTCATGCCAGGTTCAGGAGCGGGCGCCGGAGGGTTTACGCAAGAGCGAGCCGCGCCATTCGGCCGCCTGCAGGTAAGCCAGGCGCTGGGAGAACCGCGAAGGCATCAAGCCAAAGATGCGGGGCATGGTATCCAGGCTGGTGGTGCGGTTGGCAGCCAGGTAATCGAGCCAGTAGACCGTGGTCGGAAAGCGTGGAAAGGTTGACTCCAGGAATACCGTCAAGCCACGCAGGTAGGGCGGGTTGACTGAGACAATCCGCCTGCGCAGGCCGCTGTTTTCCATCACCAGGTCAACGATCGTGCGGAAGCCGAGATATTCCGGACCGCCGATATCGATCGTCCGGTTGAGGGTATCGGGATCATCGAGCGCCCAGGCCAGGCAGGTCACCAGATCTTCAACCCACAAGGGTTGGAGCAGTACTTCCCCCTCGCCAGGCATCAGGAAAATTCCAGGCAGGGCAGACAGAACCCGGGCAATACCGGTGGTCAGCCCGTCGCCAGGGCCAAAGACGATCGCTGAACGCAAGATGGTGTAGTTCAACCCACTGCGGCGGATCGTTTCCTCAGCTATCGCCTTGGCTTTCAAGACCGGGTAAGCCGAGGCGCGGTCCGCGCCAAGATGGCTGACATAGAACAAACGCTGAACACCCGCGTCCAGTGCGGCGTTCACCACCGCCCGCGTGCCCTGGATCTCGATATCCATCAGGCTGGAGCGGACGCCCTGGCGTTCGCTGCTGGCCAGATGATAGACCGTGTCCACCCCAACCATTGCCGCCCGCAGGCCGCGCTCGTCGGCCAGGCTGCTGACCGCCGCCTCGACCGGCACACCAGTCGGCAGCTCGGGCGAGCGTGGGGAAGGCCGGATCAGCGTACGCAGCAACATCCCGCTCTCGGTCAAACGCCGGATCAAGGCTTTACCGACAAAACCAGTGCCGCCAGTGATTAAGATCATAGGTTAGAAATTATAGCACGCAGGATTCCTATGGTAGACTAATTAAGGAGGATGATATTAATGAGTGGCTACTATCGCTTTCCCACGATCCATGCTGACAGCATCGTTTTTAACTGCGAGGATGACCTGTGGTCAGTTCCAAGCAGCGGAGGGATCGCCCGCCGGTTGACTTCAAACCTGGGCGAGGCCACCCGTCCGTGGTTTTCCCCCGACGGGAAGATCCTCGCCTTCGTAGGGCGGGAAGAAGGCCAGCCGGAGATCTTCACCATCCCGGCTGAAGGCGGCCCGGCGCAGCGCATGACCTACCTGGCTGGCAGCCTATGCCTGACGGCAGGCTGGTCGCCGGATGGCAAGCTGCTGTTTGCCAATAATGCGGGTCACTGGTATCTGCGCTTCACCCATTTGTACACGCTGGAACCAGCCGGCGGCCCCCCTGAGCGGCTCCCTTTGGGGCTGGCACGGGCGATCGCTTACGGGCCAAACGGCGGGTTGGTGATTGGGCGCAACACCGACGACCCGGCGCGCTGGAAGCGCTACCGGGGCGGTACTGCCGGCCAGCTCTGGATCGATGAAAGCGGCCAGGAAAGCTTCCACCCTTTGCTCAAACTCAATAGCAACCTGTCCTCGCCACTCTGGCTGGGCGAGCCTGGCACGCTGGGACGAATCTACTTTATCTCCGACCATGAGGGAGTCGGCAACCTGTATTCCACGCTGCCGTCGGGGGAAGATCTGCAGCGCCACACCCGTCACAGTGATTATTACGTACGCAATGCCAACAGCGATGGACGGCGGATCGTTTACCATGCCGGGGCCGACCTGTATCTATTCGACCCGGCCGATGGGGAAAGCCGCCTGGTGCCGGTCGAGTTGCACTCGCCGCGCACCCAGCGCAACCGCAAATACGTTGACGCTGGCCGTTACCTGCAAGAGGTCGAGTTGCATCCCCAGGGCCAGACGGTCGCTTTGACCAGCCGTGGGAAATTGTTCAGTTTCGCCAACTGGGAAGGCGCGGTCACGCCCTACGGCTCAAGCAGTGAAATGGAAGCGCCGGAGCATCCCCAGACCGCTATCCGCTATCGCCTGCCAGCCTGGCTGAACGATGGAAAACGCTTGCTGGCGGTCAGTGATGAGGGCGGCGAAGAACACTTCTTGATTTTCAATTGCCGCGAAGATCCCACTCCTGGCGAGGTTCTCGATGGGCTGGACATCGGCCGTCCGGAGGCTATTGCCGTCAACCCGGTCAAGGACCAGATCCTGTTCAGCAATCATCGCTACGAGTTGCTCTTCCTGGACCTTGCGACGCGGGAATTGCTCGTGATTGATCGCGGCCAGGCCAACCCGATCCGCGGCTTCGCCTGGTCGCCAGACGGTGAATGGGCTGCCTATAGCGTTTCGATCAGCCTGCAGACCCAGGCTCTGAAATTGTGGAAAACCAGCAACCGTGAAACCAGCCTGCTGACCCAGCCCGTCCTGCGCGATGTCCAGCCTGCCTTTGACCCCAAGGGCAAATACCTGTATTT
>JAYRWF010000010.1:0-7619 GCA_041918195.1 Anaerolineales bacterium | reverse complement strand
TGGTGTTGGTTAAACTAGCTGCCCACTGGCGTTGGATTATGAGCACCGCGCGGAAAATGTTCCCTGCCCCTAAGCCAGGCGCGACCGGCAGACTGGCGCCCCAATCAGCGCCCGCAGCAGGTCGCAATGACCGGAGAGATTTCCTCAAGCTGATGGGAGTCTTAGGCGCGGCCGCCGCAGTGGCATTGCTGAATGTCAGCGACCCATCGGCCGCAACCGAGGCAGAGCAAGCCAGCGCAGCCGCCAACAGCCAGGCGACGAACAGCAGCTCGACAACCAGCCAGGCAGCCATCTCGGTAAACTGCACCAGCCGCTGTCCTAAAGGCCGCTCTTGCAGTTACCCAGGACAATGCCATTCGTACCGGGATAGCAATGGAAACGGGCGTTGTGACCTGGGCGAATGTACCTAAAGATCTCAGGTTAATAGAAATTGGGCGGTTGATCCGCCCAATTTCCATTAAAACCTGAGCGGCTTATTCCAAGGCTGGTTTCACAGCCAGGATTAATAGGGTGGTGGCAGAGTGAAAACCGATCTCGCTCGCCCGCTGGCGAAGTTCTTCGCCACGCAGCTGCAAATCGGTATGGCCGGAAGCGCGCTGGATATATTGGTCGATGATCTGGCTGATTTCTGCAAACAGCTCTGGATGTTTCGGGTCTTCGGTGGTGTCGGAAAGATCAAAGCTCACCAGGTTTTCCAATTCCAGTCCAGAAAAAAGTTCGAGCAGTTGGTCCCGCCGGTAGGTTCCGTGGTGAACAATGCCATTGACAGTATCAACTGCTGCCCACCAATGATGGAGATAAACGTGAGTCAACTGCGCCTCACTCTGATCATCACAAACCATTTCAGAAATCAGGATCCTCCCACCCGGCTTAAGCACACGAAGCATTTCGCCCAAGACAACCGGGGGATCATCAAAATGGTGCAAGGAATTTGAGATACAGACCAGGTCGAATGATTCCCCTGGAAAGTCCATCTGGCATGCATCGCCGGATTTGAACCGGATCCGGGGCTGGTCTTTAAATGCCTGGCTAAATGCCTGGGCGGTGCGCGGGTTACTATCGAGCCCAACGATTTCTAAATAATCTTTCAGTCCTTCGCTCAGAAAATGGACAAAGCCACCGCTGCCAGTGGCGACATCTAAAACACGCCCGCCCGAGAGCTGTCCCAAGATTTCTTTCGGTGTTGTAAACATTTTTCTTCCCTCCGAGCCAGCCTGATTGTATCACCGCGCTGATAGTGAATGCCTGTGTTAATGTTAATTCGGTTTAAGTTATGCTATATAAAACATATACACAAAAATTCAGGAGTAAGAGATGAACGCTGTCCAGGTCAACCATCTCGCCAAAACTTTTGGAAGCACCCAAGCTGTTGAAGATGTATCCTTCGATGTTCAGCATGGGGAGATATTTGGCCTGCTGGGTCCAAATGGCGCCGGTAAAACCACCACGATCCGGATGGTGCTGGACATTTTTAAACCGGATCGGGGGGAGATTTTCGTCCTGGGCGGAGCCATGGAAGAGGCAAAAAAGAATCGGATTGGCTACCTGCCTGAGGAGCGCGGACTGTACCAGGATATTGGATTGGAACAATGCCTGTTGTACCTTGCCTCTCTGAAAGGCCTGTCCACCCAAATGGCGCGTAGCCGCCTGGCCGGGTACCTCGAACGGTTTGAGCTTGTCACTCACAAGAACAAGAAGGTTAAAGAACTTAGTAAAGGTATGCAGCAAAAAGCCCAGATCATCGCAACTATCTTGCACCAACCGGAGCTGGTGATTATTGATGAACCCTTCACTGCCTTGGATCCGCTCAACGTCCAACTGGTTAAAAACTTGATCCAAGAGCTGCGCCAGCAGGGGGCAGCGATCATCATGTCCACCCATCAGATGCACCTGGTCGAAGAATTATGTGACCGGATTCTATTGATCAACCAGGGAAGGGATATGCTAAATGGCCGGTTGGCGGATATCCAGCGCGAATTCTCGGGAAAGGCGGTGGTAGTACATGCCTTAGGAAACCTACCTCCGCTTCCAGGGGTGCGCGCCATGAGCCCTTACGACCATGGTATGAAACTGGAGTTGGATGAGCATACCCAACCGCAGGATATCCTCAAATCACTGGCGAACCAGGATGTGGCCATTGACCGGTTCGAAATCGCGCTGCCTTCACTGGATGAAATCTTCATCCAGGTAGTGCAAGGAGGCCGCTTTTAATGAAACTTATCTGGCATGTCGCTGCTTATGAGTACACCCGGAATGTGTGGAAGCGAAGTTTCATATTCATCATGCTGAGCGTGCCACTGTTGATCAGTTTCAGCGTCGGCCTGGGCCTGTTCATGGAGTCTCAACAGGCAAGCCCGCGATCGATTGGCATCGTAGATCAAGCACAGTACTTAATCGCGCCAGCTGACCAGGCGGCAATTCAAGCTCACCTGAATGCTAATGATGAGCAAGGGCTGGAATTCATCCTTTACAAGGATCAAGCAACTGCCCGCTCCGCGCTGGAAAACAAGACCATCCAGGCCTATTTCCTACTACCAGTAGATTACTCGACAACCCGCCAGGTGGAAGTGCTATTTTCGATAGAACCCGGTCGAGATGCCTGGAACCAATTCTTTGATATCCTGCAATTCAAACTGCTCTCAAAACAATCTCCCGAGGTAGCCGAGCGCTTGACGAGGGGCGCCGAATTCATTGTTCGTTCGGTTGATGGACGCCGAGTGGTGCCGCCAGCCAGCGGGCCAACCTTTGGACTAATGATGCCGTTGTTCATCGCGATGGCCTTTCTGTTTCTGTTATTGATGAGTTCAGGATATATGATGACCGCGATCGCCGACGAGAAAGAAAACCGAACCATGGAGGTGGTTCTGACCTCAATTACACCTTTACAATTTATTGGAGGAAAAATTCTCGGTGTAGTTGGGATCAGCCTGACCTTGCTGCTATCCTGGGCCCTGGTAGCAGCAACCGGCATCCTGATTGGCAGGCAAGCCGGAGTGGCATGGTTAAGCAATTTGCGAATGGACTGGGTCAGCGTCCTGGGCACGGTGTTGGTAGCGATCCCTTCGTACATCCTGGCAGCGGCTTTGATGGTGGCAATTGGCGCCCTGGTGAACACGGTTCAGGAAGGCCAATCGATCAGCAGCCTGTTTGCAGTATTGCATATTGCACCGCTCTATGTTGGGTGGTCTTTTCTGAATAATCCACAAAGCACATTGGCTGGCTGGTTGAGCATGCTGCCATTTACCTCACTTATGACAATCAGTTTACGCAATTTATCCACAATTGTCCCGACCTGGCAGATTGTGGTCAGCATGCTGGTGCAAAGCCTATGCGCCTTGGGAGCAATCTGGCTGGCTAGCCGTGCCTTCCGATTGGGCGCGTTACGTTATGGACAAGGCCTTAAAATCAGCCGGTTATTCAAGCTGGGTAGGGCAAGGTAAGGCTGAACAGATGCGCGGAACTTTTCTGATCTTTAAGCATGAGTTCATAAAAACCCTGCGGAATCCAGGCTATGTGCTGTTTGCTTTTATCATTCCAATCACGGTCGTGCTGATCTTAAGCGCCATCCGATTTTTCAAGCAACAATCTGGGAGCCAATCGCCAACCAGCACAGAAGCGCCAGAAAGCTTTGAGATCGAGATCGAGGGATACGTTGATCTGAGCGGTCTAATCCGCCTGATCCCAGAGGAGATACCAAACGACCGGTTAATCCATTTCGAAAATGAACTGTCTGCCCAGGCAGCCTTGCAGGATGGAAAAATTTCAGCTTATTACGTTATTCCAAAAGATATCGTCCAGCGCGGCCAGGTTTTCTATATCTACCCGGATAACCGGTCTTACCTGGACGATGGTCAAGCATGGGTTATGGAAAGAACCCTGTTTTTCAACCTGCTTGAAGGGGATTCTGGGTTGACAGATTGGGTTTGGAACCCGGTCTGGAATACCATAGCCACCAGCCTAACCCCCGGGCCTGAAACCCAGGCCGGCGATTGCCTTCGCCCTGGAGCAGACTGCAAAACTAACGATCTGGTTCGCTATATCCCCTCGTTCATGGTAGCCCTGTTTTTTGTCTCTTTTATGACAAGCTCCAGTATGCTATTCAATAGCATTGGGATTGAAAAAGAAAACCGGATGATCGAAATTTTGATAAGCTCTGTCAGCCCAGAGCAAATCCTGGCTGGGAAAACTCTTGGGTTGGGGTTGGCTGGTTTACTACAAACGATTGTTTGGCTGGGCTCAATCTATTTCTCAACCGACCTGGGCAACTCGGCGTTGGGGCTTCCAGAGAACTTTTCCTTTCCGATCGATATTTTGATCTGGAGCCTGGCTTTTTTCTTGGGCGGCTATGGGCTCTATAGCAGCCTGATGGCCGGCGCAGGGGCGATGATACCGAAAATGAAAGAAGCAGGAGCAGCCAATTATGTGGCGATGTTTCCTTTGCTGATTGGTTATGCCATCGGGATTATGGCGCCCATGGCAGGAATGGCGAACTCGCCTCTGCTGGTGTTCCTGAGTATTTTTCCCCTGACTTCGCCGGTGGTTATGGTCATGCGCCTGACGAACGGGAATCCCCCCCTTTGGCAGGCGATTCTTGCCCTACTGCTTCTGTTAGCAACGGTGATTTACGCCCTGCGCGCCGCAGCCAGGATGTTCAAAGCTCAAAACCTGCTCTCGGGCCAGCCTTTCTCATTGAGTCGTTTTCTACGTGCGATCGCAGGCCTGTAATTTTATGGTGAAGTGAAGTGCCTTTCATCGGGATGATCGCGTTCATCGGTAGGGCATAAGAGGAGCAGCGAGCGAGACGGCTCTCCCCCTAAATTAAACCAGCGATGGGGCAAGCGCGCTTCGAACAGCAAGCTATCGCCTGGTCCCAGGATATATTCAACATCCTCCACGCGGTAGACAATCTTACCCTCCAGGCAATAAACAAACTCGAGTCCGGTGTGGACAATCAAATTTTCCCCGCTACCCGAATGAGGCTGGAGAACAATCTCAAAAGGTTCGAGGCCAGGGATGGTAAATCCAGCCCCCAAATCCGCCAACATCCCATGGGCAAAGTTGATCAGCGGCCGGTCTTCGGCCTTTTGGAATATGATCGATTGGGGCGTAGCCTGAGTCTCAAAAAAAGCGGTAATGGGTGTTTTTAAAGCTGAGGCAACTTGCTGCAAGGTGCTCACGCTGGGCGAGGTCTTGCCATTCTCAATCAAACTGAGGGTATTGACATTCAGACCGCTTAATTCTGCCAGGGCGCGGATCGAGAGACCGCGCTGGGTACGCAACTCCCGCAGTCGCCAGCCCACATTCACTTCATCAGTAGGAAGAGAAGAGTTAACGCGATTTCTCATTGAAAGTCAACCTGTTATTTTCGATGTGAACATGAATAGCATATCATGAGCAGGAGTATCGCTGGCAAAGAATTTTGTACTTCCCGGTCAACGTCACCAGGTAAGATCTTCGAAAAGGGTTGGGGCAAAACGGGAGAAGTGTGCTGCCAATCACACCTCCCCCGCTGCTGAGGAGAATGCCCATTCCATAAACGACCACATTCGTTATTGGTTTTACCGAGAAGCATGGAACGGTAAACCGATAGTTGCTGCAGGAGTATATCCAAACCAACGCGACAACCAATATTATAGTATTGAAAGGTAATTTAATCCAGATAGAAAACCATTATTATAGACACAGCCAGTTAACAGTTTTCCGACTTAAAGCCTGATCTCCCCCTGACAGGCGGCCCAGACTGCAGCCCCAATGACTCCGGCGTTACTCCCAAGCTGGCCCAGCACCACCTCGACCTGCTCAACTGGCATCACCGAGACGCGCTCGCGCATACTGCGCTGCATTGGGTCCAACAACAATCGCCCGGCCTGAGACACCCCTCCGGTGATGATAATCCGCCTGGGGCCGAGGGATGCACAAATGCTCGATGCCGCCACTCCAAGATAAAAACCTGCTTGATCGAAAATATCCGCTGCGATGGCATCGCCTTGTTCAGCAGCCTGGGCAATTAATTCAGGCGTGATCCGGTTCAGGTCGTATTCACATAGTTCAGCAATCCGGGTGGTCAGACCCTGGGCAACGGCTTTCATCCCCATCGCCGCAATGGCAGGTCCTGAAGCGTAGGCTTCAAGACAGCCATAATTGCCACATCCACAGCGTGGGCCGTTGAAATTGATCGTTGCATGGCCAAGCTCACCACCCGTGCCACCGATTCCCAGGTGAAGCCGCCCGTTGAGAATCAATCCCCCGCCAATGCCTGTGCCAATGGCCAGCACCGCCACCGTATCCACCCCGCGACCCGCGCCAAATTTCCACTCGGCAAAGGTGATCAGGCGGACATCATTCAAGATGGCAGTTGGCAAGCCGGTCAGGTGAGCGATCGTGTCTTGCAGCGGAATATGTGGCCAGGTACCAGGCAGGTTGGGTAAAAATAGCGTCTCACCCCGCTCCAAATCGAGCACGCCCGGCACGCCAATCCCTACACCGCCAATTTCCGACTTGGAGCAGCCAGCCGCATCGCAAACCTGCAGGCAGAGATCCGCCATGCGCTCCATCACCGCGGCTGGGCCTTCACGGGCCAGGGTAGGAATACTGGCGTGGTGTAGCACCACGCCAGTCTCCACATCAATCAGCGCAGCCCGCAGGTTCGTTCCGCCCAGGTCACAGCCAATGAAGCGTTTCATTAATGGAAATAGGGCTTTAGAATATCCCGCGAGAGGTAGAAACCGCGTTTTACCAGGTCTTCAGCACCTTCAAACGCTCGATCCTCATGCTCGATGCTGACCACGTAATCGTAACGCACGGCGGTCAGAGCAGCGAAGAATTTCGCCCAATCCATATCCCCCAGGCCCGGCAACCTGGGGACCTGCCAGCCCATCCCCTGCGACAGTACACCGTGGTTATACAGGCCTTCACGGTCAATGTGCAAGTCCTTAGCATGGACATGGAAAATCCGGGAAGCAAACTCATGCACTACCCGTTCGTAATCAATCATCTGCAGAACCAGGTGGGAGGGGTCAAGGTTGAGACCAAAGTTGTCATCCGGGATGATTTCCCACATTTTGCGCCAGATGGCAGGGGTGGAAGCCAGGTTATCGCCGCCCGGCCATTCATCCAGAGAGAAAATCATCGGGCAATTCTCGATCGCGATCTTGACCCCATGTTCGCGGGCAAAACGGACAATCGGCGGCCAGATTTTGGAATAATCTTCGAGGTTCTGGGGCACAGTTTTGTTCTTATCCTTGCCGACAAATGTGCCCACAATTGGAACTTCTAATAGTTCTGCGGCCTCAATCACTTTCTTAAGATGGTTGATCACCGAGCTGCGATGATCGGGGTCCGGATGAAGCGGGTTGGGGTAATACCCCAGGGATGAAATCGGCAAGCCGTAACCATCCAGCATCTTCCGGATGTCGCTCGCCTTAGACTGGTCCAAAGTGGTTACATCGATATGGGAGACCCCGGCATACCGGCGAGTGGCTTTTTCGTGCGGCCAGCAAGCAATTTCAATCGCCTGGAAACCACTTTCAGCTCCCCAGCGAGCAGCCTCTTCAAGGGTGTTCCCAGGCAAAGCGGCAGTGAAAAATCCTAATTTCATTATTCAGTTCCTTTCTTTTCAG
>JAYRWF010000009.1:0-10739 GCA_041918195.1 Anaerolineales bacterium | reverse complement strand
TTCTTTTTCATGGCGCTGGGTGGCTTCTTCGGCATCTTTGAAGAAGTCATCCCGCTGGTGCCGATTGTGATCGCCCTGTCCTATTCGCTGGGCTGGGATTCGATGCTCGGCCTGGGCATGTCGGTCCTGGCCACCAACCTGGGCTTTTCAATGGCGATTTACAACCCCTTCACAATCGGCGTCGCCCACAAGCTCTCCGGCCTGCCGCTCTTCTCCGGCGCCGGGCCGCGCCTGGTCCTGTTCTTCGTTGCCTACGCCATCCTGGCGGCCTTCCTGGTGCGCTACGCCCGCCGGCTGGAGCAGAAACCAGGCAGCTCGCCGGTTTATGCCGAAGACCTGGCCGCACGCGCCAAGTACCAGGGCTTTGATCTGAACGGCTCGTTGGAGCACAACCCGCGCATGCGCCGGGCGGGCCTCTTCCTGGCGCTGATGTTTGCGATCATCCTGGCGGTGCTGGTGGCCTCGCCGTTTGTCGCCTTTCTGTCCGATTACGCCCTCCCCCTGACCGGGCTGCTGTTCGTTGTCGCCGGGGTTGGCTCGGGCTTGCTGGCCGGGGTCGGTAAAGCAGTCTGGAAAGCAGCCTGGGACGGTTTCCTCGGCATTGCCCCAGCGGTGATCCTGCTCCTGATGGCTGCCAGCGTCAAGTTCATCATCGCCTCCGGCGGGATCCTCGATACCATCTTGCACTGGGCCTCGACCATCTTCCTGGATACCAGCCCGTTCGCCTCCGCCCTGATCATCTACGGCCTGACCCTGATCCTCGAGCTATTCATTACCTCTGGCTCCGCCAAGGCCCTGCTGGTCATCCCGATCCTGATGCCGCTGGCCGACCTGGTTGGCGTTAACCGCCAGATCGCCGTCAGCGCTTATACCTTTGGCGATGGCTTCTCCAACCTGGCTTACCCGACCAACGCCGCCCTGCTGATCACCCTCAGCCTGACCGTGGTGACCTACCCGAAGTGGCTGAAATGGCTGCTACCGCTCTGGTTCTGGATCATCCTGGCCACGATTGCCTTCCTGGCGGTGGCGGTGGCGATTAATTATGGGCCGTTTTAAAAGAGTTTAAAGGGAAGCGTCAAGTTACTTATGTGGTACAACACCCTGATGTCCTGGCTGCTGCGCTCGCCCTTCCACGGGCTGCTGAGCAAATCGACCCTCCTGGTCACTGTCACCGGCCGCAAGAGCGGCAAGCAATACACCCTGCCGGTCAATTACGTCCGTGACGGCGAGAGCCTCTGGCTGACCAGCCAGCGTGACCGCACCTGGTGGCGCAACCTGCTCAGCGGAGCGCCGGTCAGCCTGGTCCTGCAAGGCCAGCGCCTGTTCGCCCAGGCCCAGGCCTTCGACGATAGCGCGGCTGTGGCTGCTGGCCTGCAGGCATATTTCCGCCAGGCGCCTGGCGTGGCCCGCTATTTCAACGTCCGCCTCGACCAGGCTGGCAAACCGCTCGAAGCCGACCTGGCACAGGCCGCCAAGCAGCGGGTGGTGATTAAAATCGAAGCACTGAGGTACTGAAGAAACACTGAGACACTGAGGAAACACTGAGGCACTGATGAAGCCCTGATGCACTGAAAAAATAATGAGATACTGAAGAAACACTGGAACATTGAACGATCACTGAGACACTGATGAATCCCTGAGGCGCTGAGTGATTACGGAGACACTGAACGATCACTGAGACACTGAATAATGATTTTCTAAGCAGGTTTTCAGGGTTTCTCAATGCCTCATCCCTTATCAGTGCCTCAGTGTTTCAGTCTCTCTCAGCGCCTCATTCCTCTTCAGTGCTTCAGTGTTTCTTTTTTTGTATTACAATTAACTTACCCCTGTATCTCCGGGGTTGCAAAGGAGGCTGATCGAAACCACATACCTAACGATTTCCCCCACTCAAATCCAATCGTAAAAATATTTCAAACACCTGATTAAGGAGAATCGAAGATGTCTTTCAAGAAGTTAACCTTTACCATGTTAGCCCTGGTGATGGTCTTTTCGCTGTTGCTGGCCGCCTGCGGCACGACCGCGACGGAAGCCCCGGCGGAGCCTGCCGCTCCGGCTGATGGGGAAGCAGAGCAGCCGGCGGCTGCGGCCTGCACCAAGGTGGAAGTCTTCTCGTGGTGGACCGGCGGTGGTGAAGCAGCCGGCCTCGACGCGATGATCAAAGTCTTCCAGGCTGCCAATCCCGGGATTGAGTTCATTAACTCGGCCGTCGCTGGCGGCGCTGGCACCAACGCTCGCGCAGTCCTGGCGACCCGCCTGTCCCAGAATGAGCCGCCCGATAGCTGGCAGGGGCATGCGGGCCAGGAACTGATCGGCACCTACGTTAAGGACCAGAAGATTGAGCCGTTGAACTTCCTGTATGACCAGGAAGGCTGGCTGGCTGTTATGCCCGAAACCCTGATCCCGCTCATCTCGCAGGATGGTAACATCTACTCGGTGCCAGTTAATATCCACCGCGCCAACGTCATGTGGTACAACCCCAAGCTGTTGGCTGACAACGGCGTTGCGGTTCCGAACAGCCTGGATGAGTGGTTCGCTGCCATGGATACCCTCCAGGCCGCCGGTGTTGCCCCGCTCACCATGGGCGAACAATGGACGGCGATGCACTTGATGGAGACTGTCCTGCTGGCCAGCCTCGGACCCGACAAGTACAATGGCTTATGGGATGGGACCACCGACTGGGGCAGCGCTGAGGTCAAGACCGCTATCGACAACTATGCCAGGGTGCTGACCTATGTCAATGCGGACGCCGCATCCCTGAGCTGGCAGGATGCCGCTCAATTGGTGGTGGACGGCAAGGCCGCATTCAATGTCATGGGCGACTGGGCGGAAGGCTTCTTCAAAGAACTGAAGAAGGCCCCGATGACTGAGTTCGGTTGGGCCCCGGTTCCTGGAACCAGCGGCACCTTCCAGTTCCTGTCCGACTCGTTTGTCCTGGCGGTTGGCGCCCCGAATCGCGACTGCTCGATCGCCTGGCTGAAGGTCGCCGGCTCCAAGGCTGGCCAGGATGCCTTCAACCCGGTCAAGGGCTCGATCCCGGCCCGCAGCGATGGCGATAAGGCTCTCTACGATGAGTACCTGCAGTCGGCCATGGCCGATTGGGCCAGCAACACCGTCGTCGGCAGCCTGGCCCACGGTGTGGTAGCGAACGACTCCTGGAAGAGCGAGATCGACACCGCCCTCGGCTTGTTCCTGGCGGACAAGAATGTCGAGACCTTCCAGGCGGCCCTGGTGGCTGCCTGCCAGGCTTCTGGCCCCTGCAAGTAGGTCCAGCAGTTTGTAGGGTTAATTTAAAAATGGTTTTTGTAGTTGAAAACGGCGAAGCCGTTTTCAACTACAAAAACATTCGTTTCCGAAACCGCGGGAGCGCTCATGTTCAGTCGAAGAGATCAGATTGGCGGATTTCTGCTCGTCCTGCCCTCGCTGGCAGCGGTGGCTATCTTTGTGTATGGTTTTATACTGTGGTCGGTGCGGGTCTCCTTGAGCCAGTGGAAAGGCCTGACCCCGGATTACACTTTCGTTGGCTTGAGAAACTATCTCAACCTGTTCAACGACCCGCGTTTCATGATCGATATCCGCAATACAGTGGTCTTCACCCTGGTCTTTGTGCTTGGCTCCTTGTTGATCGGCCTGGCCCTGGCGATTTTGCTTGACCAGCACCTGCCCGGCGAAGCCTTTTTCCGCAGTCTGTTCCTCTTCCCGATGGCAATCTCCTTCATCGTAACCGGCGTGGTATGGCGCTGGCTGATGAACCCGGCCCTTGAAGCTGGCCGGGTGAGCGGCATCAACCTGGTCTTCCAAAATCTCGGCCTGGAATTTTTGATGAATAAGTGGCATCTCACACCGACCTGGGGCATGGCCGCGATCGCCCTGGCGGCGATCTGGCAGATGTCCGGCTATACCATGGCGCTCTACCTGGGCGGCCTGCGCTCGGTCTCGGATGAGTTGCGCGAGGCGGCGCGGGTGGACGGCGCCAGCGAGTTGAAAATTTATACCAGCATCATCCTGCCCCTGCTCTGGCCGGTGACGCTCAGCGCAGTGATTATCCTCGGTCATATTTCTCTTAAAGTTTTCGACTTGATTGTGGCGGTCGCCGGTAAACAATTACCCCTTGATGTGCCGGCGATTTACATGTGGCAGACCACTTTTGATGGCCTGTTTTACGGGCGCGGCGCTTCGATCGGCATCCTGCTATTGATCAGTGTGGCAGTGCTGATTATTCCAAATCTCTACTACTCCCTGCGATCGGAGCATGAATCATGAGCACCCAGGCTCCTGTACTTCCCCCTAAGAAAACTGCCCGGCCCCGCTTTTCCTTCCAAACGCGCTACCTGCTTTACATCCCGCTGGTCTTTATGACGGTTTTTTACCTGATGCCGCTCTATGTCATGCTGGTGACTGGTTTCAAGGCTTTTGACGAAGTCAGCCTGCAGACGATGTGGGATTTGCCGCGCGGCCTGGCTTTCGATAACTACCTGGAAGCTTTTGTCAAGCTGAAACCGCACCTGTGGAACAGCCTGCGAATGGTTGTGCCGGCGGCCCTGATCTCCTCCGTCGTCGGGTCGATCAATGGCTTTGTCCTGGCGCGTTGGCGCTTCCGCGGCTCGACCCTGATCTTCCCATTGCTCTTGTTTGGGATGTTCATCCCTTACCAGAGTATCTTGATCCCACTGGCCGTGTTTATGAAGAACGTCGGCCTGGCAGGCAGCATGTGGGGTTTGATCGTGGCGCACGTAATCTATGGAATTCCGATCACCACTCTGACCTTCTATGGCTATTATATGACCGTGCCCAAGGAGCTGGTCGAAGCCGCCCGGATCGATGGCGCCGGAATGTTCAGTACCTTTCGCAACATCTTCCTGCCGATCTCGGCGCCCTCCTTTGTGGTCGTGTTGATCTGGCAGTTCACTTCGGCCTGGAACGACTTTCTATTTGCCGTCATCCTGACCGGCAACACCCAGTGGCCGGTCACGGTTGCCTTGCAGAACATGGCTGGCAGCCAGATCATCGCCTGGAATGTGCAGATGGCTGGCTCGTTGCTTGCCGCCCTGCCGACTCTGCTGGTCTATATATTCCTCGGCCGTTATTTCCTGCGCGGGTTGATGGCCGGTGCGTTGAAAGGATAATTCTCCCGGTCGGCCAGGCGGCAGGTCGTGGTAAAATTCCATCCGCTCTATTTTAACCTCGTGTGGTTTATAAAAACCGGCTTAGCCGGTTTTTATAAACTCAATATC
Organism: Anaerolineales bacterium; assembly: GCA_041918195.1. Taxonomy (GTDB): domain Bacteria; phylum Chloroflexota; class Anaerolineae; order Anaerolineales; family UBA4823; genus CAZAGA01. The sequence goes on along the minus strand of JAYRWF010000009.1, from coordinate 5,508 downwards.
AGCTGGAGATTTAGCGGTGGCAGTTACGCTGCGCAACCAAAGACACCCCAACCAGGTCTTGAACCTGACTCACACGGCCTGGTTTGGCATCCTGGAGCTGGCGGATCTATACGGTTGGACCCCGATTGGCTCGCTGGTCTTTGAGAACTGGCAAGATCTGGACATCCCCCTGGATGGCTATGATTACGAGCTGTCTGCTTTCGATAACCCGGCCGAGTCAGCCGGGTCGGGCCGCCTGGTGATCCTGGAGGATGCCTTAAACCTGGCCGATGCCCTCGACCAGGCTTTTTTCGAATATGAACCGCTGCGCGTTCCGCCGTCCTATTACCTGTTCGAGCCCGCCAGCGAGCTGCTGCGCAACCGGCCGAGCATCGGTGCAATTGCTGAAGTGATCGAATTCTGCCGCCTGGGGGCTTTCTGGGTCGAGCCATACCGGCGGTAGTCGTCCTAGTCTGCTTTGGGCGGCGGTCCGGCCAGTTGCAGGCGGTTGCCGTCCGGGTCATAAAACGACGCGTAAGTTACCATTTCCGGGATTCCCATCGGGTCATCACATTTCACTCCCCGCCGGCGCAGCTCGGCTACCGCCTGGGCGGCATCGTCGACGGTAAACACCACCGTTGCCCCACCGGACCCGGCTGAAAATGCGCCCGGACCTTCCCAACGATTGATCGCCAGGTGCGTGCCTTCTTGCTCGCCAAATTCCATCCAGCCGATTTCGTCGTTGATGAAGAAGGCCACTGGCAGGCCGAGCGTTTCGCCATAGAAGATCTTGGCGCGCTGCCAGTCGTTGACGTTGTAGGAGACGACTTCGAGTTTCTTAAATAAACCGTCCATTATTTTCAGCTCCTTTTGGGATTGGCGTCGGATAGGGATAGATGCTGTAACCAAGCCAGCCAGCCAGCCCTTGGCAGAAAGCGCCTGCTTTGGTTGGTTTGGCTGGTTCAGAAGAGTTGTCTGGATTGTACTAAATCAGATAGATGTTGTCAAATTATTTCAAGAACTGGTCTTCGATAAACCCGGCGATCGCTGGGATATCGTTCAGATCAAAGATGGGCAGATCCGTCTCCAGGGGCAGGTCAGTTGCAAAAGCAATCAGGTGTCCCGGATCCCCGACCGGTTCCTGGCTGCGCGCCTTGCGCAGCACTTCAATCGCCGGCTTGCCGGCCAGCTTCCAGCCTTCTGTCAGGATGATGTCCACCCCATCGATCCGGGCGGCGACTTCATCCAGGCTCAGCTCGTGGTCGAGCTGCTCGATCAGGGCTAGCTTGTCTGGCGCGGTGATCACCACGACCTGGCTGCCAGCCTGGGCATGCCGCCAGGTATCTTTTCCGGGTTGGTCGATCTCAAACCCGGCGTGAGCATGATGTTTGATTGTTGCCACCCGGTAGCCGCGCCTTCGCAGCTCAGGGATCAGCTTTTCGAGCAGGGTGGTCTTTCCGCTGTTGGACTTGCCAATAATGGAGAGGATCGGAGCAGTCATGGTTCAGCGAGCCCTTTCGTAAGCTTGCTTCAGCCACTCAACCACTTGCGCGTCGACCTCCTCCGGCGAATGCAGGCTGACTTTGTAGTTGATCGAGTCGCCGCCGACGCCCTGGGCGGGCTCCAACCGGGACGAGGCTGCCGGGTCTTTCAACCGCAGCCCCAGGTCCAGGCGGGTAGGCGTGCTGGGTTTGACCGCTGCAAACTGCTGCTGGCGAGCCAGGCCAATGTACGCCTGGCGTGGCTGAATGGTAAACTCGCCAATGGGTTGGAGGGCGGATAGAATTTTTTCATAAACCGGTCGCAGGGCGGCCTTTTTCCCGCTGAACAAGGCATCTACCTGTTCCTCCTCAGAGTTGAAGGCAGCCGGCTTGAAGCGCAGCGCGGACCAGGTCTCGTCGATCGCGATCTGTGTCACCGGGCGATAGCCGGCCTTGAAAACAGGCTCCCAGCCAGCGTCCCGGGTCAGGTCGGAGTTCAGCCCGGATTGGATCTTCGGATAGCAGATCCACAACGCTCCTTGCGGCCCGAGCGCTGCCAGGGCCTCTGTCCAGCGTGCGGCCAGTGCAGAACTGTCCGGAACAAATAGCTGGACAAAATCATATTTTCCGACTGCAGTCAGCTCAGGTTGCACCTCGCCCAGCCGCTCAGCATAGCCAACCGGTGGGTCGAGCAGCAGGACGCGTTGCCCCGGCTTCAAGTTCAATTTTTTATACAGTGTAGTATCGCTCATTGGAATTTCCTCCGGGTGGAGCGGAACTCTGATGGTATAAATGATTGTAAAGCCGAACCGCCCCCCGGGCAAGGCCGGACGGCATTTCATTACCAGGCAGGGAGAGAGACATGACCGACGACATTCGCAGCAAGCTTGACCAACTGGCTAATTTCCAGGCTGAAAAGGAAGTCCTCCAGCTTGAGAAAAAAGAGCTAATTGACCAGATTCTTACCCCTGAAATCAGGGCCCGCATCGCCGAAATCGAAGCCGAGTTTGAGCCGCGCCTGGAAGTGGTTGACCTTAAAATCGCCGCCCTGGAAGAAGAGATTAAGCAAGACGTCCTCCAGAATGGCGCCTCGGTGCGTGGTTCCTTTTTACGCGCAGTCTGGAACAAAGGCCGGGTGACCTGGGACACCAAAGGTATGGATGACTATTCGATCGGCCATCCAGAAATCCTGACCTTTCGCAAGCAGGGCCAGCCTTACGTCAGCATTACCCAGGTCGAGATGCGCGCCAGCAAGACTCCAGAATAAGCAAATGGGCTGTCCAAATCCTCTGATTTGGACAGCCCATTTGGATGCAGCTTGGTGGGCGCGGAGGGGCTCGAACCCCCGAACCTCACGGATGTGAACCGTGCGCTCTAACCAGCTGAGCTACGCGCCCGGACTTGCGTGCGGTATTATACCTGAGAGCGAGCTTATCTGCAAGGAAAGAATCGAAAAGTAGATTAGATTTCGGCAAGAATTCGCCCAAATCCAATCTGTATTTTGAAGATTTGTGGTAAAATGCACATCTTGTAAAACAGGGAATTGTTTTGAGTTCTCCGAATGATTGCCCGACGGTTGCTGGTCGGGCATTTTTGTCGCCAGGCTGGGCGGATCCGCGAGGAACCTCCAGGTACCCAGGCGACATCCTTGGGCAGTGGTGCGGAGTCATCAAAACGTTCCAATTATCTTGATAGGAGTTTTGATGACAACTGCATTTGATGAACTAAACCTGCACCCAGAGTTGGTGCAGGCCGTCCTCGCGCTCGGCTATCTTGAGCCGATGCCCGTCCAGAGTGCTGTAATCCCCCTGATGATCGAAGGTCGGGATGTGATCGGCCAGGCCCAGACCGGCACTGGCAAGACCGCCGCCTTTGCTCTCCCGATGCTGCAAAATTTAACTGCCGGACATGACCGTGTCCAGGGTCTGGTGTTGGCCCCGACGCGTGAGCTGGCGCTGCAGGTCGCCCAGGCGATCAATGACCTGGGTAAGGGGCGTTCCATCCGCGTCCTGGCCGTTTATGGTGGCCAGCCATATGGACCCCAGATCCGCGCCCTCAAGCAGGGTGTGGATATTGTAGTCGGCACCCCAGGCCGGTTGCTCGACCTGATGCAGAAGGATCTGCTGGATATCAGCCAGGTTCGCACCGTGGTGCTGGATGAGGCCGATGAGATGCTCAGCATGGGCTTTATTGAAGATATCGAAGCCATCCTGAGCACCACGCCGGAGACGCGCCAGACCGCGCTCTTCTCGGCCACCCTGTCGACCGAAATCCGCCGCCTGGCTGAGCATTACCTGCACGACCCTCAGACGGTCGCCATCCGGGGCGAGAAGATTACCGCCGAGCTGGTCGAACAGCGTTTTTATTGGGTCAACGCCAGGGATAAAGGCGCCGCCCTGACTCGTTTATTTGAGGTCGAAGAGATCACCAGCGCCCTGATCTTTGTGCGCACCCGCCAGGCGACTGGCGAGCTGGCCAATGAGCTCAACGCCCGCGGCTTTCCGGCTGAAGTGCTCAATGGCGACCTGACCCAGGAAGCGCGCGAGCAAACCCTGGGACGTTTCCGCCAGAATAAGATCAAGGTCCTGGTCGCCACCGATGTGGCGGCGCGCGGCCTGGATATCGAAGACATCTCGCATGTTTTCAACGTCGAGCTGCCGCCCGATCCGGAAATCTACGTCCATCGCATTGGCCGCACTGGCCGGGCCGGGAAAACCGGCATCGCTATCTCGCTGGTTTCCCCTCAAGAGCGGCGATACCTGCGCCAGATCGAAGCTTTTACCCGCCAGAAACTGAACGCGCTCGAGCTGCCGAGCGAGGCTGACATCCTGGCGCATCGTGAAGAAAACCTGGTGCGCCAGATGGTGGTCTGGCTGGGTCGCAGCCGCTATAAGCGCGAGCGCGAAATTGTTGAGTCGTTGGTAGAGCAGGGCTATGATCCAGTGGAAATCGCCGCCGCGGCGGTAAAAATCGCTCGCGCCGACGAAAAGCAGCGCCCGATTGCCCCTGTCAGCCCGGTGATCGACCTGCGCCCGGAGCGTGGCCTGCGGAGCGGGAAACCTCGTCGCGAAAGCGCGGCTGCTGGCCCAGCCGCTTCGATTTCGCACGAGCCCGGCAAGGTCCGCTTGAGCCTGAAAATCGGCCGCAAGCATGGTCTGCGCCCAAACGATGTGGTCGGAGCGATTGCTGCTCATGCCCGCATCCCCGGCAGCAGGATCGGAAAAATTCACATCCAGGACCAGCACTCGCTGGTGGATGTTCCTGAAGATCTGGTCAACCTGGTCCTGGTCAACCCGAAGCCAATGCACATCCGCAAGCAGCGGGTCGACATGCAGGTTGCTTGACCTCTACCATAAAAAAATCGGCGCTGAACGCCGATTTTTTTATGGTATAGTGGATTCCCCAGGCCGGTCGGGCGATCGCTGTCGCTCGTCTATGGCGAGCGATAGAGGAAAGTCCGCACTCCACAGAGCACGGCGCCGGGTAACCCCCGGGGTGGCGTAAGCTGCGGGATCGGGCCACAGAAACAAACCGCGCGCAAGCGTAAGGGTGAAAAGGTGAGGTAAGAGCTCACCGGCGCTGGCAGCAATGCCAGCGGCCAGGCAACCCCCGCCGGGAGCAAGGCCAAGCAGAGGCCGTACCGTGCTTGCACGGTCAAGGGCTGCTCGTTCTGCCTCGGGTCGGCTGCACGAGCCAACGGGCAACCGCTGGCCGAGCTGGCAGGCGACTGCCAGTTAGAGAGATGATCGCTGGCCGGACCATTCCGGTCCGGCTACAGAATGCGGCTTATAGGCCGGCCTGGGGAAAATTCATGATCCTTGGTGTGAAATAAAGTAACTATTTGCCATGCAATATCGGTTTCGGATGGATAATAAAATTGTTCATCCGATACCGATATCCTTTTCGCAAGTAATGCTGAGGAACCTGAGGCGTTTGTCCCTTCGGCCTCACTTCGCGCCCACGAATAACCCGTATCCGAAATACTCGGTGAGATTAGGCGGCGTCAGCCCGCCTTCACCGACTTCCCTGACGAATTTCCGGTAGGCAG
>JAYRWF010000008.1:0-2624 GCA_041918195.1 Anaerolineales bacterium | reverse complement strand
GATTGAGCACTTTGGTGTAGAACCCGATATCTTGTGTATCGCCAAGGGGATTGCTTCGGGCATGCCAATGGGTATTATGACCGCTCGCCAGGAAGTCATGGACTGGCCTCGTAGTGCCCACGGCAACACTTTTGGTGGCAACCCAATTGCCTGTGCCGCCGCTCTGGCTACCATCGATCTGATTGAAAACGGCTACATGGAGAATGCTGCCCAAATGGGTGATTACGCCCTTGACCTGCTGCGAGGGATGATGGATCGCCACCCCACCATCGGCGAGGTGCGTGGCAAGGGCTTAATGATCGGCGTAGAATTTGTCAAAGATCGCCAGACCTGCTATCCGAACGAAAAACTGCGCGATCTGGTCGTCGATGAAGCGTTTACTCGCGGCTTGCTCCTGCTTGGCTGCGGCAAGAGCACCATTCGCATCACACCACCGCTTAGCGTCAGCCACGCCGAGATCGACGAGGCTTTGGAGATTTTTGAAGACGCTCTGACGGTCTGTGAAAAAGAGGGATCCCCGGTTGCTGCCTGATTTCCGCGTTCGCCAACGGGATTACCTGCTAGAAATCAGCCGCGCCATTACCCGGGAGTTGGAAATGGATGTGGTCCTGGCGCGCATCCTGGAAATTTCCCTTGAGATGCTGGCTGGCCAGGCTGGTCTGATTGCCCTGCGCGAGAACCAGGGCGGTTGGAAGGTCGCCGTCTCGCGCGGCGTCTCTCCAGCCTTCCTGCGCCAACTCGAATCGCTGCTTGCGAATGTGCCTGATTACGAAGAATCCACTCGTTATGAACTGGTTGAAATTAATCGCCTGCTCCAGACGGTTACCCGCACCGCCAGCCTGGGCCTGCTGGCTGGCGTTGCTTTGCCCTTGGTCTCCCTCGACCAGGTACTCGGCGTGCTGTTCGTCTTTCGAAATTACCAGGGCACCTTCTCTAGCAACGATAAAGCTCTTCTCCAGAGCTTCGCTGACCAGGCTGCCATCGCAGTCCAAAATGCCCAGCTTTACTTGCAGGCCAACCAGGAGAAACAGCGCCTGGATGCCCTGCTCGATTCAGCCGCTGACGGAATTCTGATTCTCTCTCCCGACCATACGGTTGAAAAAGTTAACTCGGCTCTCGCCCGCATGCTTGGAAAACAACCTGAAGAATTTCCGGGCCGCAAAGAGGAAGAAGTCATCCAATGGACTGTAATTCGTGATGGCCGCAGCCTGGATCAGGCTGAAGCGGGTGGCTGGCCGCTCACTCCGCATGCCACTCTCTATGTGGAAGGCGATGTCCGCCGCGAAAACGGGCTGCCGCTGCCAATTGGTGTCACCTATGCACCCCTCATGTCGCCTGATGGCCGGCTGCTCAATATTATTGCCACCCTGCGCGATATCACTCGCTTTCGGGAAGCTGAAGAAATCAAGAGCACCTTCATCTCCGTTATAACCCATGAGCTAAAAACCCCGGTTGCCTTGATTAAGGGCTATGTCAGTACTCTGCGCCGGGAAGACGCTGTTTGGGACCGCTCGGTAGTCGATGATGGATTGGAAGTGATCGAAGAAGAAGCTGACCGGCTGACTGAATTGATCGATAACCTGCTTGATGCATCGCGGCTTCAAATGGGCGCCCTGGCTTTGAATACATCGGACCTGAACCTGGACCGGCTGGTCAACCGGATCGCCGAGCGCTTTCGGACCCAGACTTCCTTGCATACCATCTGGGTCGATTTTCCGGAAAATTTTCCGGTAGTTCTAGGCGATGAAGATCGCCTGAGTCAGGTTATCTCCAACCTGATCGCAAATTCAATCAAATATTCGCCCAAGGGCGGCGAAATCCGGATCAGTGGCGCTATCCACCCCACCCAGGTGGTCGTTTGCATAAGTGATCAGGGTCCCGGGATCGCGGCCAAGGATGTCCCGCATGTTTTTGACCGCTTCTATCGCGCCAGCGAGGCCTCACGCAATACCAAGGGAGCCGGCCTGGGCTTATACCTGGCCAAAGCAGTGGTAGAAGCCCATGCTGGGCGCATCTGGGTTGATCCAACACCGAATAGTGGGGCGCGGATCTGCTTTTCCCTGCCCCGTGATGAAAAAGACAGGCGCTAACCTGGCATGGCTGGAGTATAATACTCGGGCTTTTGCGCCTTTTAATTTAATGAAATGATGGAGTAAGTTATGCCGAAAATGTTGGTCAATTGCCCGAACTGCCGCAAGCCGATTACCGCAGAAATCGAGCAGCTCTTTGATGTGAATATCGACCCATCTGCCAAGCAGCGCATCTTATCTGGCGCCTCCAATCTCATTCAATGCGGGGTATGTGGCTACCGTGGCATTTACCCGACCATCCTGGTCTACCACGACCCGGCCAAAGAGCTATTGCTAACTTTTGCACCGCCCGAGTTAAACCTGCCGCGCAATGAGCAAGAACGCATTACCGGTGGTTTGATCAACCAGGCGATCAACAGCCTGCCAATGGAAAAGCGCAAAGGCTATCTGCTCAACCCGCAGGCCGCCTTCACCCAGCAGGGCTTTCTGGAGCGCATTCTTGAAGCAGATGGGATCACCCGCGAGATGATTCAGGCCCAACAGCAACGCCTGAACCTGATCCAGCGTCTGATGAGCGCTTCCAGCAGCGAGGTG
>JAYRWF010000007.1:0-1949 GCA_041918195.1 Anaerolineales bacterium | reverse complement strand
TTTATCCTGGCCAATGACCTTTCCAATGGCAACTCCCTGACCAGCGACGACCATTACCTGCCGGCAGTTCACATCACCTATAGCGATGGCGTGGCGCTCAAAGCCTGGGTTGCCGATGGCGGCGCCAGCCATACTGGCCAGATTCGCGGCACTCTGTTCGAGACCAATGACGCCTGGGGCGATATCATCACCGACTTCAGCTCGCGTGGCCCCAACCGGGCGGTCCCAGATATCCTTAAGCCGAACATCGCCGGGCCGGGCGAGGACGTCCTGGCTGCGGCCGGGATCAACAACCCAAATCCACCGGAATGGGCGCTGTTTAGCGGCACCTCAATGGCCAGTCCGCATGGAGCCGGTGTCGCCGCTTTGATGATCGCCCTGCATCCGACCTGGACGCCGGATGAGATCCAGTCCGCTCTGCAAACCACCGCCTGGCAAGATGTGCTCGATTACGATCGCAGCTCGCCTGACCCATTCGACATGGGCAGTGGGCGGATCGATCTGCACGTGGCAGCCAAGGCTGGCCTGGTTTTGAATGAGACACGCGCCAATTATGACGCTGCCAACCCGGCCACCGGCGGCAACCCCAGCTCGCTCAACCTGGCCAGCCTGGGCGAAGGCGCTTGTTACCAAACCTGCGCCTGGACGCGCACCTTCCGCAGCACCGCCAACGCCAGCGTGACCTGGACGGTTGACCTGGTGGCCTGGGACGGGCTCGACCTGACCGTTAGCCCGACTTCTTTTGTCATCGCTCCCGGAGCGACCCAGGCTCTGTCTGTCAACGCCGATGTGCGCCTGGCCGATCCGGATACCTGGGTCTTTGGCGAGCTGCGGCTGACCCCCAGCGATCCGAACGTCCCGCCGGTCCACTTGCCGGTCGGCGCGTACGCCGCCAGCGGCGCCAAACCGGAAGTATTCAGTAAAACTGCCAATATCGAGCTGGCCCAGGTCAATGATGTCATTCACTATACCCTGACCCTGACCCATAAGAGCCTGACAGCGCTTTCTTACAGCCTGAGCGATACGATCCCGGCTAATAGCAGCTATGTCAGCGGCTCGGCCACCGGCGGGCTGACCTACAACTCTGGCAGCAACAGCCTGAGTTGGAGTGGTACTCTGCCAGCCGGATCCTTCGTCATCGCGCCCGAGAACAAGACTGGTTACCTCAGCATGGGCGACCTGGGCGCGCCGCCAGCCACTGCGCCCTCTAACCTGGATTCTGGTTGTTTACTGGTGACGCTGAATGACCTGGTTTATTTCGGTACGACGTATACGGAAGGCGTCTGGTCGGTCAATGGTACGCTGCAGGCCGGGCTGAGCCCGTTCTGCGCCGGCAACACCAACGGGCAGGTACCCTCCACCAGCCAGCCGAACGGCCTGCTTGCACCGTGGTGGGATGACCTGGATTTCACCAGCGGTGGGAGCTGGTACTTCGTCGGGGTGAGCTGGAACGGCAAGCCGCACACCGTCTTCTCCTGGGAAAACGTACCGGTCAAGGGCACTGCAGATACTGCTTCGTTCCAGTTGTGGTTTGAGGAAGGCGCGGATAACATCTGGTTTACCTATGAAGCGGGAGGAATGCCAACCGGTTCGCCGAGCGCCACGATTGGCGCTGAAAACGCGGCCGGCAATGGCGGCTACCAGTACTATTACAATGGGTCTGGAACCCTGCCGGACGGCTCAACGGACCTGGTGCTCGGCCCGGTGCCGGTGATCAACACTTTCGCCTTCGATGTGGTGGTGAATGCTGCTCCGGATGTGCTCAACCAGGCCAGCGTGACCCAGGGTAGCAACACCTATAATGCCTATGATTACACCAAAGTGACTCTGGCGAATACCTGGCTGGGCAACACGACCAACTGGGGGACGGCCAGCAACTGGTCGCGGAACGCTGTTCCCGGTGTGAATGATGCGGTAACCATCCCCAGCGCTCCCAGCGGCGGTCAGAT
>JAYRWF010000006.1:0-4617 GCA_041918195.1 Anaerolineales bacterium | reverse complement strand
TCCGGGTTTCCTGGCGCTTCCAAAATGTTGGTAGTTGCACCTGGACTCCGCAATACAGTTTGGCGATGATCGGGGGTGAGTTCCAAGGCAACACCAGCGTACCCATTGCCAGTTATGTTCGCCCTGGCCAAACGATTGATATTACCTTCCCGCTGGTCACACCCAACCGGCCGGGCAGTTTTATCGGCTACTGGAATTTTCTTACCCCTGATGGGCAGTTTTTTGGCACCGGGCCGGATTCGGAAGTCCCGCTCATCATCCAGGTCTTTGTGCTGGACACCACCCGGGGGCCCACTTATGACTTTGCTTCTAATATGTGTAGCGCAGAGTGGCGCAGTGGGAGAGGCTACGTGCCCTGCCTGCAAACCAACGAAGAAGGCTTTGGCCTGGTCCTGCTGTTGAACTATCCGGATACCGAAGCCGGGATTGTTGCCGGGCCGGCAATTTGGGCCCACCCCAATGAAAGCAACACTGGCTGGATTAACGGCGCTTACCCACGCATCTTAATCCGCAGCGGCGACCGGTTCAAAAGCCAGATCGGCTGCCTATCTGATAGTTCGGACTGCGCCGTAATCATGCAAGTCGAGTACGAGACTGCTGATGGCATGGTCTGGACGCTAGGCCAGTGGTACGAGACATCGAATGGCCGGCTGACGACAATTGACCAGGATATTTCCTACCTGGCTGGCCAAACGGTGCGGTTCATTTTTACCGTAACGGTCCAGAATAACCAGCCACTAGAAGCCAATGCGGTCTGGATCTACCCACGGATCGAACCCTGAGCGCTATAAATTCAGGATAAAGCAGAGGATTACTGCACCCCAGTGGCTGGCCGGCCCCAACGGTTTAGGTGGTCAAATTCGATTTGAAACAGCTCAATAATCCGCTCCGGGTCTGGGATCGTCCCGGCATCGCAGGCCACCCCCAGGATCACCTGGCCGGCATAGCTGATTATGCTTACCCCCAGGCTCAAATTGCTAGGCGAGGGTACCCAAAACATAATCGAAGAGATCGGCGCGCCAGCCAGGTAGAGCGTCTTCATTGGCCCGGGTACATTGGTCATAACCGCACTGCCCTTCATCCCAAAGATGGCCACAATAATTTTCTCGATTTGAGCCGGCGTCAGGCCAATAAAATTGAGGATGCCCAACGCTACCAGGGCTTCGGGTGAATTCTTGATTGCATTCATCCGCTTCTTCAGCACCACCAGGCGCTTAATCGGGTCGCCAATGCCGACTGGCAGGCTGAGAAACACCAGGCCGAAGCGGTTGCCAAGCTGCCCAACCTCTTCAACTGGGCGCAAGTTAACCGGCACTACCGCGCGGATATTCAAGCCGCGAACCACTTCGCCGCGTTCTTCCAGATATCGGCGCAATGACCCGGTAACTGCTGAGAGCAGGATATCGTTGATCGTCCCACCCATGCGCTGCCCCACCGCTTTAACTTGCTCGACCTGGATGGCGGTGGACCAGGCCGCCCGCTTTTCGATCCCGCATTTTTTCTTCAGGATCGTCTGCTTATCTGGCGGCAGGAGCAGTAGCTTGCCCAATGCCCGGCTGCCGGCGGTGCCAGCCCGGGCCAAAGACTGCCACCGCGCCGGATGGATTAGAACCTCCATACCTTCATGCACCATGTTTTCTGCCATCTGGATCGTCCGGCTGGCATTCTGGGCAGCTTTCAGGGCAGGCAGGATCAAACGCGCTGTGCGGCTGAGCTCGATTGGTGAGTCGACAGGAGATTCTGGCCAAGGAGCGTCCAGAGCATCGTCGGCCAGGGAAAGCAAGACTTGCATCAGGGCAATCCCATCGCCGATGCTGTGATGCAAACAGGCCACCAGGGCGCTGCCACCAGAGACATTATCGACATAGTAGGCCTGCCAAAGTGGGTGGGAGCGATCAAGCGGGCGGCTCATCAACCCGCTGACAAACTGTTGCAGGCTGGTATGGTCGGCTGGCTCGGGCAAGTTTACCCGATGAAGGTGGTAATCAAGATCAAAATCGGAGGCCAGTTCCCACCGCGGCAGTCCCAACGGCAGTTCTGGCTCGCGGACACATTGGCGAAAACGGGGGTAGGGCAATAACCGCGCCTTGAACGTCGCCTGCAAGCGGTTGAAATCGAGGGTAGTCGTGAACGACATCACTCCGGTGATATTGGCCAGGTTAGTGGGCGAGTCCATGTGCAGCCAGGCGGCATCGACGCTGGAAAAACTCTCGCGGGAGAAGCTAGCACTGGACATGAAAATATTATAATCAGAAAGGGATTCTCTGTATATATTCAAACATAAATTGCCAAATTTGTCCCCAAACGGGCCAACCTGCCGAAAACAGGTCGAAAATCATAATTAAGTTGTGACAACTGTCACAGAAATCCATGACATCTGAAACTAAAACAAAACCAACTTTGTCGGTATTATAATCATATAGGAACTGGTATTCACAGCGCAAAGTCCTTTTGCGTTTCATTGGGTTAATGAAAATTTCTAATGTTTTCAATTAAAGAGCGATCGGAGGCCATCTATGCAAAAGATTGAAAGTGATTTTCTTGCTATCGACCGAAAAGACCGTGTTCACATTCCTTTTCAAGAGTTAGAAAATCGTCCGGTGGCTGAACGGCTGCATGATTTTGAAGATGTGGTGATCGCTTTTAGTGAAGACATCGCCAGGTACCAGGCCTCGCGCTGTATTCACTGCCCCGACCCCGCCCCTTGTATGGTTGCCTGCCCGACCCACAATGATATTCCCTCCGCCATGTGGCTGATTGAATCCGGTCAATACCTGGAAGCTGCTCAACTGTACCGGCAAACCAGCTCACTGCCTGAGATTTGCGGGCGGGTCTGCCCTCACGAACAGCTTTGCCAGGGCTCCTGCGTACTGAACAAAACCGGAGAGCCAGTCTTGACCGGGCTACTGGAAGCCTTTGCAGTGGGTTACGAGCGCGAGCATGGCGGCGTGGTGGTGCCAGTCGGCGAGCCAACCGGCAAGAAAGTCGCCATCGTCGGCGCTGGCCCGGCGGGTATTTCCTGCGCCGAGCAGTTGGTCCAGCGCGGCCATGAGGTAACCATCTTTGATTCTAAGCCAAGCCCTGGCGGCCTGCTGGTCTATGGCATCCCCAATTTCAAGCTGACCAAGCAAGTCGTTTACGATCGCTGGGAAGACCTCGAGATGGCCGGCGTCAAATTTGTCGGCAATACCTATATTGGTAAAGATAAAACGATCGACCAGCTCTTTGCCGAGGGTTTCGAGGCGATCTTCGTGGGCGTTGGCACCGAAATTGATGCTCCGATGGAAGTACCAGGCGAAGACCTGCATGGCGTGTACAAGGCCACGGAATTCCTGATCTGCGCCAGCCTGCCGGTGGATATGCTGCCAGAAAATCTCAAGAGCCGGCCGATTGTGGGTCGTAAGGTTGCCGTGATTGGCGGCGGCGATACCGCCTCGGACTGCTTGCGGACAGCCCTGCGACTGGGTGCTGAGCAAGTCACCTGCCTGTACCGGCGTACTGAGAAAGAAATGCCGGGCGGAAAGAAAGACCGCGAGCTGGCGCGTGAGGAAGGCGCAATTTACCAGTTCCTCACCCAACCCGTCCGTTTCATCGCCGACGAAGATGGCAAACTGGCTCAAATCGAGTGCATCCGCATGGTACTTGGCGAACCTGACGCCAAGGGCCGCCGCAAGCCAGTGCCGGTAGAAAATTCGAATTTCATCGTTGAAGCGGACACCGCCATTCTGGCCCTGGGCTACTGGCCAGATCCGGTAATTGGCGATACCACGCCAGAACTCAAGACCCGCAACTGGGGTTTAATCGTAGCCGACCCAGAGACCGGGGCCACTTCACGCCCTGGCGTGTACGCCGGCGGTGATGGCGTTACCGGGCCTGACCTGGTGGTCACCGCGATGGTCGCTGGCCGCAAGGCTGCCTGGGCAATCGATAAATATCTGAGCGAAAGCTCCAAAAACTAACCGGGTTAGCTCACTCATTGAGAAAGGGATCTATTGGAGTGCAAACGCACCCCTATAGATCCCTTTCTTTAACTTATATCAGCGGTATAATTCAAGCCGGTGTGCCTGCGGGCGCACAACTTTTTTCTAGCAAGGATGCATTATGGATTTTGGAGCAATCCAACCCGTAAATATTGACGATCAGATGCGCTCGGCTTACCTGGACTACGCGATGAGCGTGATCGTTGCTCGAGCGCTGCCCGATGCGCGCGACGGTTTGAAGCCCGTCCACCGCCGCATCCTGTATGCCATGCACGATATGGGCATCCGGGCAAATACCCCGTACAAGAAATCGGCCCGCATCGTCGGCGAAGTTCTGGGCAAGTATCATCCACATGGCGATTCGGCAGTTTACGACGCCATGGCGCGCCTGGCCCAGGATTTTTCGATGCGCTATACCCTGGTCGACGGGCAAGGCAACTTCGGCTCGATCGACGGCGACGCGCCAGCCGCTATGCGCTATACCGAAGCCCGCCTGGCCCGCCTGGCAGAGGAAATGTTAGCCGATATCGACAAGGATACGGTCGACTTCAGTGACAATTTTGACGGCTCCCTGCAGGAACCGCTTGTGTTGCCATCCCGGCTACCCAACCTGCTACTGAATGGCTCGTCTGGGATC
>JAYRWF010000005.1:0-3997 GCA_041918195.1 Anaerolineales bacterium | reverse complement strand
CAGGCATACTGCAGGGCGTTATTCCAATCCAGGAACTGGATATCAAAAGCCTTGGCGAAATTCTGCCCGAGGAAATGGGATGTCCCGGCCTGGAGCGCACGCCGGTCACCCATCATCGCTTCGATCGTGTAGGAGCGCACTGCACCAGCGAATTTTTCCTTCTCGCTTTTCACGCCCGGTACAACTGGCACTGCCGCCTCGTTGATAGCGAAATCGGCGTACACGTTCAACATCTGGAGGGTTTCTCCTTCTGCCTCTTCGGCAGTAGAATGAGCCGTATGGCCTTCCTGCCAGTAGAACTCAAGCGTACGCAAAAACAGGCGGGTGCGCATCTCCCAGCGCACCACGTTACCCCACTGGTTGATCAGCACCGGCAGATCGCGGTAGGATTTGATCCACTTGGAATACATATAACCGATGATCGTTTCTGAGGTCGGCCGGACAACCAATGGCTCTTCAAGCACTTCACCACCGCCGATTGTGACCACCGCCAACTCCGGAGAAAAGCCTTCAACGTGTTCCTTTTCTTTTTCAAGGAACGATTTCGGGATAAATAGCGGAAAAGCAGCATTGACATGGCCGGTTTCCTTGAACCGGCGGTCAAGCGCCTGCTGAATGTTTTCCCATAAGGCCCAACCATAGGGCCGAACCACCATACAGCCGCGCACGGGGGCATAATCCGCCAGTTCAGCTTTCAAGACAAGCTGGGTGTACCACTCAGAAAAATTCTCACTGCGAGTCGGAAGTTTCTCTTCTGCCATTATTGCACTCTCAAGTAATAGAATCGACGAAAACCAAGTTCTTGATTTTACCAGCTTGCGCTGAAACCTGGGTTATTCTTTAGCACCGCTAACGCTGCCTCTCCATCAGCAGCGTAAGCTAACAAATCCGCCTGACTTTGAGGCACATAACGATGGAAAAGATCAATAAATTTTCCCAAGGTGGTTTGCCACTCCTGGCCGACCAGGATCAACGGACGAACAGGGATGGCCCGGATGTAGAGCAGATTCCACATTAGGGCCACTTCGGCTAATGTCCCCGAACCGCCGGGCAGCGCAATCGCTGCATCACAGGTCTGGATCATCTTCAGAATGCGCTCAGGCAAGGTTTCGGTCCGGAGCTCTTCCTGAACCCAGGGGTTGGCCCGATTGGGTCGGAAGGCCTCGATCTCGGCGCAGGTGACCCCGATGACATACCCACCCGCTTCGGCCGCCCCACGCGAGACCGCCTCCATTGTGCCAATATACCCACCGCTGGCCACGCCATATCCAGCTTCCGCCAAAAGCTGTCCCAGGCGCTGGGCAGCCAGGTAAGCCGCATCGCCGGGGCGCGGCTCGGAACCACCAAACACCGTCACTGTTTTCATTCCTGAACCTGTCATCTTCTTGCGAATCCTCCTTCAATCCCATTTCCGGTGAGCATTGCGCTCCAGCTTGGTCAAGATAGCCGACTCCAGGTCAATCCCAGCCACGCTGGCAATCTGCAACCAGTACAGCCCGACATCGGCCAACTCATCCGCCAGCCCGTCCAGGTCACCGGCCTGCTCACCCCATTGGAAGTGCTCGAGTACTTCGTTTGCTTCCAGGCTAAGCGAGATCGCCAGGTTGCGCAGGGTCTGCGGCCGTCGGGTCTCCGGCTCATACCAGCCCTGGGCGCGCACAAAGGCATGCATTCGTTCAGTTAGCTCGCGCAGTTCCATAATCAGCCTCTCCCGAGCACTGCGCCATTCCAATCCTTCAAGGCAGCCAGGGCGACCTCGGCCGAACGGCGTTGCTCGATATGCCAGCCAGCCTCGCTAATCATCCGCTGCAAATGCGCGATTACCACGCGCTGCTCCTCTATCGCCAGGCGCGCAAAGGCTGGCCTGATTAGCTCTGGCTGGCGCGATAACAGGTTATCCCAAAATTCTTCAAGCGCTCGGTCTTCCAATGCCCCTCCAATTTCCTAGCTTCCTTCGAATCCATAATCTCAAGCAACTGATGAATCGAGATCATATCATACCAGCTAGATTTCCGGGAGAATCCCGGGCATCGGCCTTCCCTGGCAACATTCCAGGCAACCAAATGTAGAGTACAATAACCTTAACCTGGGAGATAGAGCGAATGCGGATCATCCTAACCCACGAGCAAGCCGACTTCGACGCCCTGGCATCCTTAATGGGCGCTCATTTGCTGGATGAAAGCACGATTCCAGTCCTGCCCAGGCGGATGAACCGCAACGTGCAGGCGTTCCTGACTCTGTACGGAGTTGACTTGCCTTTTGTCGACCCCCAGGATCTGCCAAACGTGCCTGTCCAGGCAGTCACCCTGGTCGATACGCAATCGATGGTCAGCATTAAGGGCATTTCGGCCTCCACCAGCGTCACAATTATCGATCACCACCCATTACGTGAAAACCTCCCTGCCCACTGGCAGGTGCTACGCGAAGAAACCGGCGCCACCACAACCCTGGTAGTGGAAATGCTGCGCGAGAGCGATATCACCCTCAACCCAATCCAGGCGACACTGCTCCTGCTCGGAATTTACGAAGACACCGGATCACTAACGTATACCCGCAGCACCGCCCGCGACCTGCGCGCCGCGGCGCACCTGCTTGAGCAGAATGCCAACCTGCGAATTGCCGCAAACTTCCTCAACCACCCTCTCTCGCAAGCTCAACAACAAATTTACGACCAGCTGCGCAACCAGGCGGAGTACCACAGCGTATTTGGCCAGACCATCGTAATTGCCACCGGTGATGCGCAAGAAATGGAGGAAGAGCTCTCCACGATCGCCCATAAGCTGCGCGACTTGCTTGATCCGGAGGCTTTGTTTGTGCTGGTCAAGACACGCGCCGGGGTGCAGATGATCGCCCGCTCGACCATCGACAACATTGACGTATCCAGGTTCGTCGCCCATTTCGGCGGCGGAGGCCACGAACGCGCCGCTGCCAGCCTGATCCGCGGCCAGACCGTCCAAGAAGTGCACGATGAGCTGATCGGGCTGCTGCCGCGCCTGGTCCAACCCGCCGTGACGGTGGCTCAAATTATGTCGCGCGAGCCACAGGTACTGGCGCCCTGGACCCCGGTCGAGGAAGCTGCAAAAAAAATGCGCCTGTTTGGCTACGAAGGCTATCCCGTAGTAGAGGCTGGCAGAGTAATCGGCTTGCTGACCCGCCGAGCTGTCGATCGAGCCATGTCACACAAACTGCACACCACCGCCAGTAGCCTGATGGAAGCTGGATCGATTACCGTCCGGCCGGACGATTCGATCGAGCATCTTCAACGCTTGATGACCGAAAGCGGTTGGGGACAGATTCCGGTTGTGCACCCGGAGAGTGGCGAGATTATCGCCATCGTTACCCGAACCGACTTACTGAAAACCCTGGCGCCTGAAACTCGCCTGGCGGGCCAGCTCAACCTGGCACTGCGCCTGGAGGCTGCCTTACCACCGGAACGGCTGGAGTTGCTCAAAGCGATTGCCGCTACGGCGCATGCCCAGCACATGGCAGTATATATCGTCGGCGGGTTTGTGCGCGATTTGTGGCTCAATCGCCCCAGCCTGGACTTTGACCTGGTAGTCGAGGGTGAGGCAATCAGCCTGGCAAAAAGCCTGGCGCATATTTACGGTGGGCGAGTCACCAGCCATGCCCGCTTTGGAACTGCCAAATGGAGATTGGCCGACTCGGCTTTCGAAAAGGCCATTCCCAATGAGCCAGTAAACGGGGCGGATCTGCATTCGGTTGACCTGGTCAGCGCCCGGACCGAATTCTATACCTACCCAACGGCGTTACCGACGGTCGAACGCGGCAGCATCAAGCTCGACTTGCACCGCCGTGATTTCACGATCAACACCCTGGCCCTACGCCTGGATGGCCGCCACTACGGCGAACTGCACGACTATTGGGGTGGGCTGAGTGATCTGCGCCTGGGATTGGTGCGGGTGCTACATTCGCTTTCGTTTGTGGACGATCCAACCCGTATGTTGCGGGCGGTTCGTTTCGAACAGCGATTCGGTTT
>JAYRWF010000004.1:0-3232 GCA_041918195.1 Anaerolineales bacterium | reverse complement strand
GAATTGGGCGAGTTGAGCCGGGCGGAAGCAGAGGCGGAGCTGCGCAGCCTGCAACGGGATGAGAGGCTGCCGCTCCGGCAGGCGGCGCTGGCGGATGGGTTGTGGCGGCTGGCGAAAGAAGATGATGCCGCACGCAGCGCGGCGGCAAGGCTTTACCAGGCAGCCCATGCCGAAACAGGCGCCGCGGAGTGCCGGAGGCGTTATTGGGAGCTGACGGGGGAGCTGCTGCCCGATCCGCCGCCGTTGCCCGGCGTCTCGGATTTGATCCCTGACCAGCAGGAGGACCTGGTAGCGCTGTTGGCCGGGCTGGATGCGATGTTTGAGTAGGGTGAATTTCCGGCAAATTGGCTCGTGAAGCGCTTGTGAAGCGCGCCTGGTTGTATAGTGGGGGTAATTCTAGTAATTGAATCATCCGGTTTACCGGAAAACCCTATTCTTAATCCAAGGAGACGTCTTATGGCAGTAATTACCCTCTCACGACAATTGGAAAGCGGCGGCGATGAGGTTGCGCGGCTGTTGTGCGAAAAGCTGGGTTACCAATACTTTGACAAGCGAATGATGGTTCAGGCCGGGCAGGAGATGGGTCTGGCGGCGGCGGTCGCCCAGAGCGCGGCGGATTTCAAGCCGGCGGCGAAGGGCCTGCTGGAGCGCTGGTTCGGCAGCACCCAACGGCTGACCGGCGGCGATCCTTCGAGCTGGACTTTCTCGGCCCGCAACGATGCCATGCAGGACCTGACGATCGCCAACCTGGTGGATATCATCCACGCTGGCTACAAAAAGGGCAATGTGGTGATTGTTGGCCGCGGCGGTATGGCTGCCCTGCAGGATAAACCCGATGTGCTGCACGTGCGCATCCAGGCGCCGGTGGAGCTGCGCGTCAAGCGCTTGATGGAGCACGAAAAGTTAACCCTGGAAGACGCGCAGAAGAAAATCCGCGAGCGCGACCTGAGCGATGTGGAGTGGATCCGGCGCTACTTTGGCCTGGAATCGCACGAATCCTCGCTGTTCGACCTGATCATTAACACAGCGAAGTACACGCCAGCCGACGCGGCTGACCTGGTCGTCAAGGCGCTGGACAAACTGCCAAAAGCCTAGTAGGTCGCCAACAAAAGGAGTATAGCGCATGAGAATTATGGAACGCTTGATCCAAAAGGTGGATCGAACCAGTTGGGCGAAGAAGCTCGCCATTGAGAAACGCTATGAGATTGTTGAGGCGCGCCTGGGCTTTCCGCCGTCCCGCCGATATCGCGCCTTCATCGGCGCGAATGAGACCAGCACCCGGGTGATCGAACGGGATTGGAGCAGCCTGCAAGTTTACCTTTTGACGATTGAGAAGGCTATGGCAGATCCCGAACACCAGGCCCTGGGGGCAGAGCAGCTCGGGATTGTGCTCAGCAACCAGGTAGAGCTATACATCATCGAGTAGCAAAGCGCAGTCGATTTTAGCCTGGCACGATTTCTTGCCCTCGGGGGACAAGAAATCGTGTTTCTTTTGTTTCATCCAATCTGGAATTCGATTCGAGCGGTTTTTGATGCCAGCGGGCCAAAAGCCGCTCGAATTTATTAATCTCACTCTAACTTGACAAGATTAGCAAATTATTATATAGTTTAGTTACTGCACTAATTAATTGGCGACCCACGTGGTAGCGCCGGATTAACAGGTTGATCAACTAGCCCCCCGATTTTTGGGTTCGAATGATCCCAGCGGGGAAAAAATTTTTGCCCCCAATATAGTTTATTTAGTGAACAAACTATATAGTGGGGAAAACCATCATCGGGATACGGTCGGGAACCCTTCCAACGAGCTCACAATGACAAAACAACCCTACTCTCTCCAAAAAGAAGCTCGACAGCAGAATATAGCGTTGTTGCTGCGCGATCTTTGGCGACATGCTCCATTGTCCAAGGCGATGCTGGCGCAGCGCAACGGTTTGACCAAAGCAACCGTTTCATCTATTTGTCGTGACCTGGACGCCCAGGGGCTGATTCGCGATGTCGGCCAGGACCGCAGCGGGCCGGGACGACCGGGAGACCTGATCGAACTGAATCCCGCGGCGCGCTGCTCGATCGGGGTGGAAATCAGCACCAACTATGTGTCGGCTGTCCTGACGGATCTGTGCGGGCAGCCGATCTGGCAGCGCTCGTTTCAAATGGAAATTGGCAGCACGCAGGAAGTCTACCTCGCCAGGGTGGGAGATTTAATTGGCGAGGCCCTTGGCCAGGCGCAGGAACGCGCCATCCCGCTGCTCGGCATCGGGGTCGGTGTACCTGGGGTGGTCAACCATCACGTCCATGCTCCGGCGTTAGGCTGGAAGGAGGTGCCCCTCAAGCAAATATTGGAAGAACGGTTTACTTTGCCTGTGCTGGTGGACAACAAGGCTCGGGCTGCGGCAATGGTTGAAGCCTTATACGGAAGTGCGCGGGAGGCTGATAACTTTGTTTATGTGAGTATTGGCACCGATGTGCGTTCCACTGTAGAGGCTGCAGTGGTGACCGGCGGATCCCTGTTTCGGGGGGCGCGCGGCCGGGCAGTGGACGCCGGGCATATGATCCTGGATCCCAACGGGCCGGTGTGTAGTTGTGGCCAGCGAGGTTGCTGGAGAGCAATGGCAGACGTCGATCGGGAGGTGACCTTGGCACGCCAGCGGTTGCAAGCCGGTGAAGCCAGCGTGCTGCAGGCCTACGCGGACGACGGTTATGCCTTGCTCGACCACCGGGCGATTCACCAGGCAGCTTTGGATGGCGACCGGCTGGCTAAGGAAATTTTCACCTCGGTGGTACTGAACCATGCGATCGGGATTGCCAACCTGGCACTGCTGTTTGATCCTGAGCTGGTGGTGATCGGCTGGGAGACGATGGTTTTGCCAGGCGAATATACGGATCGGATGTGGAAGTTGGACAGTACGGCCGAATACAGCATCCCGGGCGCCGTGGTGGCGCAACTGGAGCGGCGGGGGATGACGCCACCGAAAATTATCCATGCGGCGCTTGATCCGGAAGTCGTCATGCTGGGCGCTGCGGCGCTACTTATTGATGAATTTTTACGGATGCCAGTCGTTGAGGGTTAGCACTCACAAATTTTGAACGGTTTTCCTGAGCGGGTTACCCGCTCCATAATCAACAATCCTAAAGGAGAGAATCTGATGGCAGAAAGAGTTGAAGCACCACCGTCCTTGCTCACCCCGGAATATAAGAAGACACGACCCGGGGCCATGTTCGCCTTTGCTGTTGG
>JAYRWF010000003.1:0-3991 GCA_041918195.1 Anaerolineales bacterium | reverse complement strand
GTTGGATCGGGCGCCGCTCCAGGTGGTTGACTACACCGGAAGCGAGTTAGAGCCCACTGCTTCGCTCACGATTGACCGTTCACCCGTCTATATCTATTTCTCGCCGGTGCCATAAGTTACGAGTTGCCCATTAAGTGAAAAAATCGGCCAAGCCGATTTTTTCACTTAATGGGAGATCTGTTTTTCTATTGGCTGAGCTCGTCGATTTTCTTGGCCAGCGCTTCGATTTGTCCTTTCAGGCGCTCCAGGTCATCTTGCTGGGGAATCTTCAACCTGCCCAGAGCCTCTTCGATATCTGATTCAACCGCCGTTTGGGTGCGTCCGCTGAGCGGGAACTGGCTAAGGACTTTAT
The DNA here is from genome assembly GCA_041918195.1 of Anaerolineales bacterium. Classification (GTDB taxonomy): domain Bacteria; phylum Chloroflexota; class Anaerolineae; order Anaerolineales; family UBA4823; genus CAZAGA01. The sequence goes on along the minus strand of JAYRWF010000003.1, from coordinate 3,639 downwards.
CTAACAGGTTACGAGCTTCTCGTTCGGTCATTTCGCCGCGCCGGACCAATTCCTCAACTCGCCGCACCAATTCTTCCTCGAATTGCTGCAGGGAGCTGAGCGGGCTGGTTAGGGCGCGTTGAATCGCGGCCAATCGCTCGCCGCCGGACTGGATCAGCCCGGATAGCACTGAACGGGGCATTACGCCGCTTTGCTTCTTTTCCTGCTCGACGATAATCTGAGTCAGGATCAGCGTCGTCAAGTCTTCGCCGCTGGCGTGGTCAATCACCGAAATTTCCGCCCCCTGGCGGATCATCTCAGCGATCCCCTCCAGGGTGATGTACTGCTTGGCTTCGGTGTCGTACAGCTTCCGGTTGGGATAGCGCTTGATCAGCCGCATGAGTCTTACGACTTTTTCAGGCTTTCGACCTTGTTGGTCAGGGCAGCTACTTTCTCCCCAAGCGAGTCAATATCGCTCTTGGTCGGGACGTTCATCCGGCCCAGGATATCCTCGACCCGCCTGGTCAATTGGTCTTCGGCCTTCTCAGCGTCTTTTTTGCGTCGATCCATCACATCTCGCACCAGCTTGCGGCCATCTTTTTCAGCCAGCTCGCCCCGCTCCACCAGCTTGTTAACGAAATCTTCGATTTCCTCTTGGGCCAGGGCTACCGCACCAATGCTCGCCAGCAAGATCTTGTGTAGCATCTCGGTGAAGGGCTTGGTCTCTTCCTTGCCTTCGACTACGATTTCTTCCACTACGGCTTCGGGTTCCTTAGTTTTGGTTGCCATCTTTTTCTCCTTTGGGTTTATGCCGGTCTAAGCGAACCGGCTTTTTGTACTCTTCTCTTTCATGACGCACTGCGTTGTAATATTTATAACACGGCGCGTCATGCCTGTCAAGGCGTTTGGCCGCCTGGGGGTAATCATCACCAAAAGCGGCTGAAAATCGTATATACTTATCCCATCGTTAATATTTGATGATTGAAAGGGGAAATTATGATTGATCCTTTTCTGCCGTTGATTGACTTGCACCGTCACCTGGATGGTAATGTCCGCCTGGGGACGATTTTGGAATTGGGTCGCCAGAATAACTTGCCGCTCCCGGCCTGGGATGTGGATGGCCTGCGTCCTTTCGTCCAGGTCACCGATCCCCAGCCTGGGGTAATGGCCTTCCTGGACCGTTTTTATTGGTTGACCCAGGTAATGGTAGATTATGAGGCCTGTCGGCGCATTGCCTATGAAAATGTCGAGGATGCTCGTCGCGAAGGCCTGGATTATGTTGAGCTACGTTTCAGCCCGTGGTTTATGGCCCAGGCTCACCAGTTAGACCCCGCCGGTGTCGTGGAGGCGGTGGTGGACGGAATTCGCGCTGGCCGGCGCGACTTCAACCAACCAGTCAACCTGATTGGGATCTTAAGCCGCACATATGGCCCTGAAATCGCCTGGAAAGAGCTTGGCGCTTTGCTGACTCAATGCGGGGAGATTGTCGCCCTTGACCTGGCTGGGGATGAAGCGAATTGGCCGGCCAGGTTGTTCGTCGAGCATTTCCAACATGCTCGAAAGGCTGGCTGGCGGGTGACCGTCCATGCTGGCGAGATCGATGGTCCCGCCAGCATTTGGCAAGCGCTGGATGATTTGGGCGCTGACCGGATCGGCCACGCCGTTCGTTCGGTTGATGATCCCTTGCTGATCGATACCTTACGGGAGCGAAAAATTGGGATCGAAGCTAACCTGACCAGTAATGTTCAGACCAGCACGGTGGCTGAGTATGTCGTGCACCCGATGAAGTTTTTCCTGGAAAATGGCTTGTTGGCTACTTTGTGTTCTGATGACCCCGGGATCAGCCGGATTGACTTAGCCTATGAGTATGAAGTGGCTGCACCCGCTGCCGGGTTGGACCCCCAAATGATTCGACAGGCTCAGGAGAACGCGCTAACGATTTCCTTTCTGCCACAAGACGATAAAGAGCGCTTGGTGGCGCAGAAGCGCGCTGCTTCACTATAGACGCGCAATGATTTCCTAAGGTTTCTTTTCGCGGGCGATTTCAGTAAGTTGAATGTGAAGTTGTTCGGCGCCGTAAGCTGCAGTTGCGTCCGGAGAATTACTCTCGACTTGTTGTGAAGTCGATTGATCGTTACCAGATCCTCCGCTGCTGCCGTCGCCGCCCCCATTTACGCAGGCCATCATTGCCAGTGCCAGAATGATGATCATGATTAGGATTCTTGTTGCTGCTTTGTTCACGGTTCTGCTTCTCCTTTGGCCTGCTGAGCAAGCTGCTTTGGGGCCAACCAAAGAAGTGCAAGAAATGTGCCGTTTCAGCGAATCAGGCCAGGAAAATTGCGCAGCTTTCTTCGAACCGGTGGAATGCGCAGGATTAGCAGCACGGCCAGGATGCTCCCTGCCAGCAGTGGTTGGGCGATATCCCCCTGCAGGCTGAGCAGGTTCCCTTTTCTGGCCCAGGCAAAGTGCAGGATGACCAAAGCCCCGGCCAGGTAGACTAGCCGGTGGAGGGCTTTCCATCTCTTCCTCATACGTTTCTTAAACCAGTCAAAGGAGGTAGCTGCCAAAGCTGACAGGATTAGCAGCGCGTTTGCTCCGACCAGGATGAAGCGCTTTTCCACGATTGTCTGGCCAATCAGCCGCCAGTCAAATTGATAATCGAGCGCCAGGAAGATCGTGAAGTGGATGGTCGCGTACAAAAAAGCGTATAACCCCAAGGCGCGGCGAACCTTCAACGCAGCTCGAAATCCAAACAGTAAATTCAGCGGTGTACAGGCTAGCGAGAGCAGCAGCAGGATGATTGCAAACTGTCCGCTGCGTTGCGTGGCTGCCTGGATTGGGTTGATTGTTAACCGGTCACTAAACCAGGCCCAGATCAGCCAGGCTAGCGGCGCCCAGGCAGCCAGGTGAACGGCGATTTGAAAGCGGGACAGGCCAGCCAGGCGCATCAGTAATTCTTCCGAAGATCCATCCCAGCGTATAATCCCGCTACTTCTTCTGCATAACCGTTGAACATCAGGGTCTCCCTCCGCCCGCTTTCACCGATCCGTCGCTCGGTGGATTGCGACCAGCGCGGGTGCGGCGCTTCTGGGTTGACGTTAGCATAGAATCCATATTCGTTCGGTGCGATGGTTGACCACAGGGTGGCCGGTTGCTCAGCCATTAACTCAATTTTGACAATTGACTTGCTGCTCTTAAAACCGTACTTCCAGGGCACCACCAACCGGATCGGCGCCCCGTTCTGAGCTGGCAGTAGCGTCCCATACAGTCCAGTGGCCAGAATGGTCAGGTTGTGCATCGCTTCATCCATGCGCAATCCCTCCTGGTATGGCCAGGGGTAAGAGCGGTCGCGCAGCCCCGGCATGTTTTCTTTATCCTCTACGGTGATAAAACGGACGTACTTGGCGCTCGTTAGCGGTTCCACTTCTTTGAGCAAGCTGCTTAGCGGGAAGCCGTTCCATGGGATGACCATCGACCAGCCTTCTACACAGCGCAGCCTGTAAATCCGTTCTTCCTGGGTAAACTTGAGCAGGTCCTCGATGCCATAGGTTTTAGGTTTGTCCACCAGACCGCTGACTTCCACCTGCCAGGGGGAGGTCGGAAAACCGCTCGCCAGGCGGGCGACGTTTTCTTTATCTGTCGTAAACTCATAATAGTTAT
>JAYRWF010000002.1:0-2577 GCA_041918195.1 Anaerolineales bacterium | reverse complement strand
TTACTGGTTTTGATTGCATAGCTCAGGTACACTGCACCGAGCGCCAGCAGGAGCATCAAGAGATAATCCAGCCACAGGGCTCTGGTTGCGCCTCCATAGAGCTGGTAGACCTTAAAATTCAGCGCGATCCCGGTCGATCCGCCAAAGAGCGGGAAATTGTTCACAAAGGCGCGCATGGCTTCGTTTACGCCGATCGTCGCCAGGGCAAAATACGCCCCGCGCAGCCGCAGGATCGCTTTGCCTAAAAGGAAGGCGAGCAGGGCCGCCGCCAGTCCCCCTCCCAGGAGGGGGAACAAGATCCAGGTGTTGTAGGTATGAATCCAGTACAGGCCGACATAACCACCCAGGCCGAAAAACACGACATGCCCAAAACTGATATACCCGGCATAGCCCAGGATGATATTTAAACTGCTGGCGAGCGTGATTGAAAGCAGGATCGTGTAAAGGCTCTCCCTTAGTGCGGCGTTATTCGTGATGACGGGGATCAGGCTGACAACCAACAGGGTTACCAGGATGATCGCCGTGCCAGGGTTGATGTACCTTTTCATTTCTTCACCCCAAAGATCCCATTCGGTTTCACGATCAGGATGATGATAAACAAGAGGAATTCAAACACCGGCACCCAGCTACTCTTGATAAAAGCAGGCAGAACTCCTTCAAAAATCCCGATGATCAGGCCGCCCAGCAAGGCTCCAAATGGATTCCCGAGTCCGCCCAGCACAACAATCACAAAACTCTTCAGTTGATAGCTATCTCCGGAAAGGACCGTAAAGGGGAAGATGGTCGCGATCAATCCACCGGAAAGGATGGCCAGCATGCACCCGATCCCAAAGCTGAAAGCCAGCATGCGTTGCGAGTTAATCCCCATCAATTCAGCCGCACTTCGATTGTTCGTGATCGCCCGGATGTATTTTCCAGGTCGACTGTGCATCAAAAACAGCCACAGCCCCCCGGCGATGACGATCGAAACCAGGGACGCGATCAAGCGGGTGGTTTGGACGGTCAGGTTGCCGACCGTCAGGCTACCCAGGTTGATATCCAGGGCGCGTGGGTTGGTGCTGAAGAATTGCGTGGCGAGTCCGACCAGGATCATATTGACTGAGAAAGTAGCCAGCAGCGTGGATAAACTCGACGTATGCAGCACCCGCTGGATCGCAATCTTAAAAATTCCAAATCCGGCAACCAGGCCGACGCTCCCGGCGATGAGCGTCGCCAGGTAGGGATTCAGGCCCGTGGTGGTCAGGAGATAATACACCCCAAAACTGCCCAGGGTAATCATCATCCCGTGCGCCAGGTTGATTACATCCATAACCCCCCAAATCAAGGACATGCCCATGGCAGCGACGCCGTACACAAACCCGATTAGCAATCCATCCACGAGATATTGCATAGCGCCTCACCGGATCGGATAACGTATGGTTGCGGTGGTGCCTTCTTGCGGCCAAACCACTTGTTTTTCTAGTTTACCCGTCGCGTCATCCTGCCACTGGACATACACCATCGAATGACCGATTTGTAAGCCATGCTGATCTGCGGCGGCTTGAAATTTAATCTGCCCGAAAAAGGTGTAAATTTCCAGTTGATCCAGGATAGATTTCACCGCTTGAGTTTCCACAGAGCCGGCGGATTCGATCGCGTACTGCAGGATTAATCCTGCCGCATAGCCTCCAGCCGCGTGATAGGATGGATATTCCTGGTATAGTTCTTGATAGCTTTGGACGAAATCCTGGTTCGTTGGGCCAAAGAACGGCAGGCCTGCATTCGCCGCAGATTCAACCGAAAAATTGACCTGCTCTTCCCATTGGCTGGGGCCGATGATCCCCAGGGCGGCTGCTCCGATCTCGGAAAAATTTTCTTCTGGCGGTGCAACCAGCAGGACCACCATTTTAACCCCGATTTGTTTCTCGTAAAGTTGCTTGGCAAACGTGCTGCCATCCTGGAAATGGCCTCCCCCCAGGATAACATCTGGTTTCGCCTGATCGATTTTATTGATGTACGGTGCAAAGTCGGTTGTGCCGGTATCGTAGCCCTCAAAAAATACCACCTGGTATCCCTGTTCAAGCGCATATTGCTGGATCGCTTTGGACACATCGGTTGAAAACTTGTCATTCTCGTGGATGATGGCTATTTTTTGGGCGGAGGGGTCGGTCGCGCGAAGCAAATCCACCGCGCCGGTCAGGTACCGGCTGGACGGGGTGTAGACCTGGTAAACCAGGCTGAAGCCCCGTTTATAGGTGCTATCCGAGGCGGCTCCCGTGGTGATCATGATCCGGCTGTACTGCTCTGCCACGACGGCGGCTGCATCTGCCAGCCCGCTGGAGTATGGGCTGATCAAGAAGGCGGCCTTATCTCTTGTCGCCAGGCGGGTATAAAGCTGCTGAACACGGTCCTTGGTTGATTCGTCGTCGTAATACACGGCTGCAAATTTGGCCGCCGTGCCGTCATTTAACCTGACCCCGCCAGCTTCGTTCACCTGCTTCATCCAGAGGTTCAAGCCATTCATCTGGCGGGTAGATTCAACATTCAAGTTGCCTGTTTGCGAGATCGTAAAGCCGATCACAACCTGGGTTTCGCCAG
>JAYRWF010000001.1:0-1671 GCA_041918195.1 Anaerolineales bacterium | reverse complement strand
TTCCGGGCTCATGTAGGCCGGTGTGCCCAGCGCACTGGCGCCAGTCAGGTTGGTCAGGCCCTCAGCGCCCAGGTGTGCGATGCCAAAATCGGACAGAAAAGCGTTGCCGTATTGATCGAAGAGGATATTTCCCGGCTTGATATCTCGGTGGATGATCCCGCGGGCATGTGCCGCGTCCAGCGCCGGCGAAAGCCGGTTGATCAATCGAGCGGTTTCATCCAGGGAAAGCGCACCCTGGCGTAACCGGTCACCGAGCGTACCACCGGACATGTAGCGCATCACAATGTATGGCTGTCCGTTGCTCTCGCCAAAATCATAAACCGGTACGATCGCCGGGTGTTCGAGCAGCGCAATCGTTTTTGCTTCTCGTTCAAATCTGGCTCGGAATTGGGGGTCGTGCAAAAAGACTTCCGGTAATACTTTGATTGCCACGTCCCGCTCAAAATTCGGGTCGTAAGCATGATAGACCGTCGCCATTCCGCCACGGCCTAACTCAGAGCGTACTTCATACCGTCCGATTTTTTGCGCATTCATCATGTTTATCCGGTTCCAAACTGCCTATCGCCCGCATCACCGAGACCAGGAAGGATATAACCATGTTCATTCAAACGTTCATCAATCGCCGCCAGGTGGATCGGTACCTCCGGGTGGTGCTGTTGCAGGTTTCTGATCCCTTCTGGAGCACCAATAATGCCCATGAACTTGATCTTCCTCACGCCCCAACGTTTCAAGATATCAACGGTCGCGACTGCAGATCCACCCGTTGCCAGCATCGGATCCAACACCAGGCAGACCGCCACGCGCGGCTCGATCGGGAGTTTATTGTAGTATTCGACAGGTTTGAGTGTCTTTTCATCCCGGTACAGTCCGATGTGCCATACTTCCGCTGAAGGCACCAGGTCCCATACACCTTCGACCATTCCCAGCCCGGCCCGCAGGATCGGCACCAGGCCGATCTCTTCTTGAATCTCTTGCCCAACCATGTTGGCCAGCGGTGTTTGGATTGTTTTAGGGGCCAGTTTGAGATCCGCAGTCGCCTCGTAGGTGAGCAAAGCGGCAATTTCACGGATTAATTCGCGAAATTTCTTTGGGTCAGTATCCAGCGAGCGTAAGACGCTGAGCTTATGGGCCACCAGCGGGTGCGCTGAAGCATATACAGTAGACATTTTTGCTCTCCTGGGATGAAAATCTGCATAATTATACTCGACAACCTCATCCTTGAAGAGTTGGCGTGTTTCGGAAAGTTCAGGTTATAATTTTGCCCATGACAGACCAACCCAACCGCCTGATGAATCCCCAATCGCAGCCTGAGGACCGTCTCGACCAGGATATCCGGCCCAAAGCGCTTAGCGACCTGATCGGCCAAGAGCGCGTTAAAGAAAATCTCCAAATATTGATAGCCGCGGCTCGCCAGAGATCGGAAGCTTTGGACCATGTCCTATTCTACGGCCCGCCCGGCCTCGGAAAGACCACACTGGCGCACATCCTGGCTAATGAGATGGGCGTGAATATTAAAATTACCGCCGGCCCAGCCATTGAGCGGCCTGGAGACCTGGCTGCCATCTTGACCAACTTGCGAGCGGGAGACATCTTATTTATTGATGAAGTTCATCGCCTGGGGCGCGCCATTGAGGAAGTTCTCTATCCGGCGATGGAAGATTTCGCGCTCGA